>NZ_PNDK01000047.1:0-43342 GCF_005887265.1 Pseudoalteromonas sp. S1608 | reverse complement strand
CCTCTCGTCCGAATTAGCTGTCGATGTCTGGCTCTTGCGTTGCAGTTTCAGTATCCGGTTGCTCAGCATCGAGCAATTCATCAATATCAACTTCATCGTCTTCATCAACTAAGCTGTCGATATCTGGCTCTTCGCTTTGATCTTCAGTAGCTGGTTGCTCAGCATCGAGTAAACTGTCTATATCAAACTCGCCATCATCAGCTTGTGCTGTTACATCATCTGCTTGTTCATTATTCTCATCAAGCAAGTCGTCAATGTTAAAGTCTTCGCCCTCTTCAGCAAGTTCTTCACTAAGTGCTGCCATATCATCATTCGATTCACCTTTAGGTTCATCTGGCAGAGCATCGTCGTCTTCTTCGTCAAACAGGCTATCTAAGTCATCTGAACTTAAAATATCATCCGATTCGTCAAGATTAATTGTATCGCCCGTGTCATCTTCATCTGAGCTATCAAAGTCTTGTTGCATGAAAACATCAAGTTCATCGTCTTCGGTATTTTCGTCTTCAAAAACAACATCATCACTGAGTAAGCTTTCTAACTCATCTTGATCTAGAAGACTGTCGTCATCGAGATCATCGTTTAAATCAACATCATCATCGAGTAACACGTCATCCATGTTATCGTCTAGTTGCACACTTATATCATCAAGTGGATCGGGGGCTGGCGCTTCATCAAGAGTGGGCTCTGGCACTTCATCTATAGGATCAGTAAAAGCAGGTGCTTGTGGAATAAACTCATCATCGTCACTTTCAGGCTCTTGATTATTACTTCGCTTACGCAACCACATAACAACGGCAAAAATGATCAATAAAGCCGGAATGGTCATTAATAAAATCAGCACTAAAGGATTCGAAAGTAGCGCGGCAAAGCTAAATTCACTCTCTTGCTCTACCTCTTTTAATTTTTGCTGCGCAATAATCTCATTTTGCTTAAGGATTAATTCTTTTAACTGTTGCTGTATTTCACTGTCTTGACCAAGCTGTAAGCGAACGTTTTCTAACTCGTTTGAAATACCTGTAAGCTGTTTTTTTAGGTTGTTGTTTTCAACTAAGATCTCTTCTACGTTGCTAACTGAACTTTTAAACTGCTGCTGAAGCTCAACTAATTTATTACCTTGGTCTGTTTTTATCGCTTTTAATTCTTGTTGTAACTCTTTTTTAGCTTCATCAACATCAGCTTTGCGAGCTTGCGTGACTTGTGTTTGTGCTGAATTAATTTCTGCTTGAGTAAGCGTACCATTTTTCTTTTTTTCCCACAGGTCATCATCTTGCTCAGAGCGTTGCTTAGCTAATTGCGGGTTTACTCGTCTAATTTCTGCCAAAGTAGGTATCTTTAAATAAGAACCGCTTCGCATGTGATTTAAATTTTGTTCTAAAAATGAGTTGGGGTTTTTGTTATACAAGGCCTGCATAACTTGGTAAATGCTAACTGAATTATCGGGACGAACCTTAACGGCAATGCGCCAAAGTGTATCGGTTGGTTTTATTGGCCCAATAGAACGCCCCTGTGCGCCGTAATCTGCGCCTTTGGGCCCTCTTAATTGGGTACTGTCTTGAGAGTAAACAGTCGTTACCATCAGTGCAGACGCTAATATAATAAGTGAAACGAAACCGCGCATGCTGATCCTTTAATGTTTAAATGTTAACACAGCGCTTTCAATTGGCGCTTAAACATTGATTATTCTTGCCGTTGTTAACCACGTGGCTAACGCACATTTTTATTACAATCTATTTTTATTGCAAGCTCTATTCCAGTTACAAACTATAAACCAGTTAAGCCATAATATCCATCGCAACGCATTGAAAATAAATACCTTAAACATCAAGATAAAAATATTTTTATGTTGTTTATCAAAGTGTTTACACTACTGTTGTTTATAAGTGGCAAAAAAATGGCAATTTAAGCACAAAAAAACGGCAAGCCACTTTGGTTTGCCGTTTATTGGATTATCACTGTATTCTGGCTAATTACATATAATTAGCAATCAGTTCTTCTGCTATTTGCACACTGTTGGTTGCTGCCCCTTTACGGGTGTTATCACTTACTACCCACATATTTAATCCATGTGGGTGTGAAATATCGGCACGTAAACGGCCAATGTAAACAGTGTCGTTACCACTGGCATCAGAGACAGCCGTTGGGTAATCACCCGCATCATCAATTAGCTCAACACCCGGTGCATCGCTCAATAATTGCTTCACATGCTCAAAGTCATAAGGCATGCGCGTTTCTATATTAATTGATTCAGAATGACCAAAGAACACCGGTACACGAACGCAGGTCGGGTTTACTGCAATGGTGGTATCGCCTAAAATTTTATGCGTTTCGTTTACCATTTTCATTTCTTCGCGTGTGTAGCCATTGTCTTCAAAGCTATCGATTTGCGGAATAACATTAAACGCAATTTGCTTAGGAAAAATGTCGTTTTCCATTGGACGTGCATTCATTAAGTTAGCTGTTTGTTTTGCCAGTTCATCAACCGCTTCTTTGCCTGCACCCGACACTGCTTGGTAGGTTGAAACGTTAATACGATCAATACCGTAGGCATCATAAATAGGTTTAAGCGCGAGCATCATTTGAATAGTTGAACAATTAGGATTAGCGATTATATTACGGTTTCTAAAATCGGCTAAACTCGCTGCATTCACTTCTGGCACAATTAGCGGCACTTCAAAGTCATTTCTAAAGTGTGAGGTATTATCAATAACAATACAGCCTGCGTCTGCAGCAATCGGGGCGTACTTTTCAGACACACTGCCACCTGCTGAAAATAAGCCGATATGCGCTTGGCTAAAATCAAAGCCTTCAACATCACGTACTTCTATGCTCTCACCACGAAACTTTATATCTTCGCCAGCACTTCGGCTGCTTGCTAATAAAAACAGCTGATCGACCGGAAATTTACGATCTTCCAAAGTTTCAATGATTTGACGACCAACAAGGCCGGTAGCGCCGAGTACGGCAACGTTATATTTTTGCGACATATTTCATCCTCTGTAAGCACGGTTAAAACAACCGCGCTAATTAAATTAGTTTACTGTGGTAAAGCCAAGCTGGGCGAGTGCAGCAAGCTCGGTGTTATCACCTTCAACCATCACAGTGCTAAACTCACGGCGGGTTGGGTAGTTTTTTCGTAAGCTGTCAAAGCCTTCATCGGCCAAGTGACGTAGTAAAATGCCATCATCACGGCGTACGTCATAAACTAAATGCACTAAACGGGCTATATCTGTTTCGCTAAAACTGCTTTCTAGGGTGACTTTTTTAATCGCAGGAGGCGGTAAAAAATCATCAAGCGATTTTACTGCGTTAACCCCTTTGAGCTCACATAAGCGCTGGTACAACATTTGTGTACCTCGCGCTTTACCTTCAAGGGTATGCCCTGCAATGTGAACACTGGCATAGCGCACGTGCTCCAGTAATTCAGTTAAAATATTAGGTTCATTTTCCCAAACATCCAGCACTAAATCGAGTTCTGCTCCGGCTTGCATCACTTCAAGTAAGGCTTGATTGTCAATTACATCACCTCGGCTGGCGTTTATTAACGTTAACCCAGATTTAAGTTTAGTTAAGCGTGTTTTATCAAGCATGTGCAGGGTTTTGTGCCTACCCGTTTTAATCAACGGCACATGAAAAGTAACAATATCTGACTGCGCTAATAGCTCATCAAGCTCAACATGCTCGGTTAATAGCCCTTGCTCATGCTTAATTGGATCGCACAATAGTAAATTAACGTTCAGTGCTTTTAACTTTTGCGCTAAACAACTGCCAATATTACCTACACCCACAATACCGATTGTTTTACCACTTAACGGACTGGCATTTTCTTGGCTTAATGCAAATAAGCTACTTATTACATACTCAGCTACGGCAATGGCATTACAGCCAGGCGCACTGGTAAAGCCGATATTGTTAGCACTGAGCAAATCAGTATCAATATGATCAACACCAATCGTGGCGGTACCTACAAAGCTTAGTTTATTCGCCTGTGCTAATAGTTCACTGTTAACTTGAGTAACTGAGCGGGTAAGCAGTACATCAACATCGATAAGTTGTTCAGGGGTTAATTGCCTGCCATCAAATCGTTCAACCTCACCCATATCTTTAAAGAATTGCTCAACTAAAGGCATATTTTGATCGGCAAGAATTTTCATTGTGAGTCCGTTTGGCGAAATGAGGCGCTATTGTAACGAACAACCCCCTATTAGCACAAACGAAAAAGCCGAGCATTTTGCTCGGCTTTAAAATAGTTAACGATTAACTTAACCTTTGTATTTGCTCATTACTAGCGTGGCATTAGTACCGCCAAAACCAAAGCTGTTAGACATAACCGTGTTTAGTTCAACGTCTTTTGCTTCAGTCACAATATTCAAGCCTGCCGCTTGTTCATCTAACTCATCAATATTGATAGATGGCGCAACAAAACCGTGCTCAAGCATGAGTAATGAAAAGATAGCTTCGTGTACGCCAGCCGCACCCAATGCATGGCCTGTCATTGCTTTAGTGGCACTGATCATTGGTGAGTTACCACCAAATACTTCTTGAATAGCGCCTAGCTCTTTAACATCACCTACTGGTGTAGATGTACCGTGGGTATTTAAGTAATCAATGCTGTCAACGTTTTGCATAGCTTGGCGCATACAACGTGCTGCACCCTCGCCCGATGGGGCAACCATGTCGTAACCATCTGAGGTTGCGCCGTAACCGGTAATTTCAGCGTAAATATGCGCGCCACGAGCAAGTGCATGTTCAAGTTCTTCAACTACCACAATACCGCCACCAGCTGAAATTACAAAACCATCGCGGTTTGCATCATAAGTACGTGATGCTTTTTCAGGTGTGTCGTTGTATTTAGTAGAAAGCGCGCCCATAGCGTCAAATTCCATTGCTAACGTCCAGTGAAGCTCTTCACCGCCGCCTGCAAAAATAACGTCTTGTTTGCCTAATTGAATTTGTTCCACCGCGTGGCCAATACAATGCGCAGAAGTCGCACACGCAGAACTAATTGAATAGTTAACACCTTTAATTTTAAACGGCGTTGCTAAACATGCAGAGGTGGTACTTGCCATAGTACGTGGCACCATGTAAGGGCCAACGCGCTTAACGCCTTTTTCACGAAGAATATCAGCCGCTTCTACTTGCCATTTTGATGAACCACCACCAGAGCCAACTAATAAACCAGTACGCTCGTTTGATACTTGCTCGTCGCTAAGACCCGCATCTTCAATCGCTTGCGCCATTGAAATATAAGAGTAAGCCGCCGCATCGCCCATAAAGCGCATTGCTTTACGATCAACATGCTCTTTAACATCAATATCAATTTTACCTGATACATTGCTACGCAATTTGTAATCAGCAAATTCTTGATTAAAAGCAATACCACTTTTACCCGCTTTTAGTGACTCTAATACTTCTTGTTTATTATTGCCGATGCTTGATACAACACCGATGCCTGTTATTACGGCTCTTCTCATGGGTAATTCCCTTAGCTTAATACTCAATTGTGTTCTATTTTACGCGAATTTAATCATCTAAGTGGTCAGCTTTCTAGCGTACACTTGTACTCTGAAGCTACAGCTTATAAATAACGCCAGACTATTTCAAAGAAAACACGTAAAATAATTAAAAAATTATCTATAAATTGAATTGGTCATGATAAAAAACGCCCATATACACTTTAACGACTTAGGCACACCAGTTGCCAATGACTTTGACGATGTTTATTTTTCTAATGACGACGGCCTTGCTGAATCGCATTATGTGTTTTATCAACAAAACAGTATAGATACACGGTTACAAAATCATGACCGTGAACACTTTGTTATCGCCGAAACCGGTTTTGGTACTGGGCTTAACTTTTTGAATGCATGGCTGCAGTTTTCTGACCACTTACAGTGCCTACAAGTTCAAAATGAACAACCAAATAAAGTGCAGCGATTACATTTTATTTCTTTTGAAAAATATCCACTTAGCGTAAATGATTTAAAACAAGCCTTGCAAGCTTGGCCTAGTTTAAGCCATTTAAGCGACCAACTCGTTACCCACTACCCGATTAATTTAAATGGCTGCCACCGACTTGAATTTGCCAATGGCCGTGTAATCCTCGACCTCTACTTTGGCGACGTACTGGAATGTATTAATAGCATGAGCTACCCACAAAGTGGGCTGGTTGATGCGTGGTTTTTAGATGGCTTTGCGCCAAGTAAAAACCCCGATATGTGGCAGCAAAGTGTATTTAACGCCATGGTTGATATTTCCAGAAGCAATGCCACATTAGCCACGTTTACCGCTGCGGGCTTTGTGCGCAGAGGACTAAACGAGGCAGGCTTTAGCATGCAAAAAGCCAAAGGCTTTGGCCGAAAGCGTGAGATGCTAATTGGCACACTTGCTCAAGCCAACCCAAAACAATCAGCTCCCGCCTATTTTGAGCATCACCCCTCACCGCTTTCAAGTGTGGCTGTTATTGGCGGTGGTATAGCGAGCAGTTGCATACTTTATAGCCTCGCAAAGCGTGGGATAAAAAGCCACTTATTTTGCCAAGATGAAAAACCCGCAATGGGTGCATCGCACAATGTGCAAGGGGCTGTGTATCCACACTTACAGGCAAAAAACTCGCCACATAGTGAATTATTTGCCCACAGTTTTTTATACGCAAAGCGGCTTTATAATCAATTACTCAACAATGGCTTTTTGTTTGATCACCAGTGGTGTGGTGTATTACAACATGCAGTAAAACAGCCATTGGCAGATCGCCATCAGAACCTCGCTGATAAACAACTGTGGCCAGAGCAGCTTATGCGAAATGTGACTGCTAATGAGGGTGATGCTATCGCTGGGGTTAAAACAGGTTACTCAGGGGTGTTTTTTGAACAAGGCGGCTGGGTTAATCCCCCGCAGCTAGTCTGTGCAATGTTAGATGCCGCACAACAATTAAATTCGTTTGAAAGCCTATTTAACTGCCATATTGAGCAATTTAATAAACAACCCGATGGTTGGTACTTAACCACGCAAAAGAAAACATTTGGCCCCTTTAGCGATGTAATTATTTGTACTGGTGAGCACAGTGATGCATTTACGCAAACTAAAACACTTCCCATTGTTGGCGTTCGCGGCCAAGTGTCACATGTTCAGGCAAGCGAGCAATCACGTAAACTTAATACTGTGTTGTGTCACAAAGGCTATTTTACTCCCGCTTATTTAGATCATCATTGTATGGGCGCCACCTTTGAAAAAAATAGTAAGAGCCGTGAAGTGACCGAGCAAGACAACCACACTAACCGTGAACAATTACTGAGTTTTTATAACAACACTGAATTTGCCACTAGCTTAGGCGATATTAGCTCAGCCAAAGCCGCTGTTCGCTGTAGTTTTATTGACCACTTACCTATGGCTGGTGAATGGGTGGAGCAAACTGATTATACACATGCATTTGCTAATTTACGTTTAGGCAAGCGCTATCAATATCAGCCGTTAGAAAAAACACAACAGGGCCTACATATTTTTACCGGCTTTGGTGCGCGAGCATTATGCAGTGCACCGCTATCTGCCGAGCACTTAATTAGTAGTTTAAACAATGAACCTCGCCCACTAAGCGAGCGTGTAAGCCAAGCAATTCACCCAGGACGTTTTATTGTTCGAGACCTTATTCGCAATAAAATTTAAAGGTAGTAATACCTACAAAACCCTTTATTGTAATTATCAAGAACGCAATGTAGGTATTAGCTTATACCATCGTAACTATGTAACCGAAGTAAGTATAATGATCGAGTGAAAGTTCTAAAAAACATCTTAAAAGCAGCTAATTTTAATACTCAGTTAAGTAATGACTTTTTAACTAATATGTTTTTTTAAATAAGCTCATTTAAATCCCATTTACCCTTTAAAAATAATTCCCTACCCCAAGGTCTGTTTGTACGAACAATCTTTACACTATATTGAGAAGGAATTAATTATGAGTAAGACTTTAATTATTGGCGCAAGTGGGCAGATTGGTAAACTAACCACCAAACTATTGCTTGAACGCCAACATCCTGTAGTGGCTTTAGTACGTGACAAAAGTAAATTAGATGACTTAAATAGCGACTATTTAACAATCGTAGAGCAAGATTTAGAAAATGATTTTAGCGATGCGCTGCACGGTTGCGACCATATCATTTTTGCCGCAGGCTCAGGCGGGAACACCGGCGCAGATAAAACCTTACTTATTGATTTATGGGCCGCCACCAAAGCCATTAATTACGCAAAAGAGCATGCCGCTAAGCACTTTACAATGGTGAGCTCTATTGGTGCTGACGATCCAGATGCAATTCAAAGCGATTTAAAACCCTATTTAGTAGCTAAGCATATGGCAGATAGGCATTTAATTAATAGCGGGCTCAATTATACGATTGTACGTCCAGGCTCACTCACAAATGAGAATGCCTCAAAACTTATTTCTACCGAACGTCCCAAAGATCGCGATAAAGCAATCATTAGCCGTGAAAACGTAGCCCATGTTTTATTTACTATTGCCACAGAGCAAGGCAGCAATCGCTGCATATTTGAAGTATTTGATGGCGACAAACCAATAAAAGCCGCTATTAAATAAGCATTGCATTCATCCCTTGCCATGCAAGCTGTATGGCAAGCAGGGTTAAAATCACTTTAAAAATAACCCTAAAACGCGCCACCGATAACCGCTTAAGTAACTTAATCCCTAACCATGTGCCAATGGCTCCGCTTAAAATCATCGCTAGTGTTAACGGCAACCATTGCCAAAAGCTAAAGCCAAGCCCCGCATAAACAACGGCTTTTAAACTATGCTGCAAGGTCATAATACTTGAAAAAGTCGCGGTAAATTTAAGCTTATCGTAATGATTAATGTGTAAATAACTCGCTACCAAAGGCCCACTTGCTCCGACAAAAGTCGAGATAAATGCGGTTACTAAGCCCGCTAGTAAGCGCCCTAATCGTGAGTCTTTATTAAATTCAGGAATTGTTCCCCACAATAAATAAATCACAAATAAAGCCACAAACAGCTTCATGCTATCAAGATTAATATCGCTTACTACTTGGCTTGATAATCCCGCACCAATTAATCCACCCAGAGTAAAATACAACAACATCGGCTTATCAAGATGGGCAATACTTAACAACAACCGATTGGCATTAGAGCCCAACTGCACTAAACCATGAACCGGCACCACCACCGCCATAGGCATAACCGACGCCATTACCACCAACAGCATTAAACCACCGCCCGCACCAAAAGCCGCCGATACAAACGAAGTAAACCCCGCCAGTACAATGAGTAACAGCGAAATTAAAGGGGAAATCTGTTCAGCTGTAAAAATATCCATATCTATGCCCGCTGTTAATCATTGACTCATAATACAAAAAATAGGTAAGTAAGCGACTAGTCTATTAGTTGTAGGGTTCGGGGTCAGCGGTCAACGGTCAACGGTCAACGCAAGATAAATCAAAGCACAATAAATTCAATCATTTTAGCCATAAAAAAACCCGCAGCTTGATTGCTCAAGTTGCGGGTTTTTTAGGGTTTTTAAACAAACGAATTTAAAAACCGTTATTGGTGGAGCTGGGGGGATTTGAACCCCCGTCCGAAAAGCCTCGATTGTTACAGGCCATCAATAAAAACAACAACTTAATTGATAATCAATGTTTTAGCTACTTATGGTAACTTATATAGTCTTGTCTAATCTATAGAATTTGGGCAATATGTGGACATAATAAAAACGTAACTTAAGCATTATTTTATTTTTTAACTGGTAATTAATTACACATCAAAGGAATTGACATGAGCAAAACAATGTTTACAACAGATAATTTACCTGAAGGTTTTATTGTAAAAGAAACTTTTGGAATCATTCAATATACGGGCACTGTTGAAGTATCACACAAAGGCTTACTTCGCGGAATGTTGGAACGAAATAAGAATGAATATCAAGATGTTATAGATGCTTTTGTAAATAGTGCACCACGTGAATCTAATGCTATATTAGGTGTTCAAATATCAACATCATCACAACAATTCAGCAATGGTACTTTTTTATACGTTACTTATATTGGCACTCCGGCAATTATTGAAGAGAATTAATTAACTTATGTCTTCATTAAAATCTTACTCCCCTAAAAGACACCTTGACAATTATATTAGCCTTATTGGCGATGAAAAAGCCTTTAACTATGCAGTTCTCGAATTAAGATTTGCTATAGAAGCAATAGTTTATAAACAAATTGAGAGCTATGGTAATAAAGTCCCACAGCAAGTAATTGAAACATGGCAACCAAACAAAAGTTTTAAGCTACTATGCAGTTTCGATGAAAAAGCTAATAAATCATTGGATATTTCTTGGGCTAAAGGTGATGGCTCAGAAGACCCTAAAACACTTAGTTATAAAAGCATCGGTAATCAGAGAGTATTTAAAATTAGCGAGCTGAATAAGATGTATAACACCCTTGGCAATTTTTTACACTTGCCTAGCTTAAAATCAGTGAATACACTTAATTACGGCAAAAATGCTAAGGTCATAGAAAAAATTTACACGAATTTAAGTGATATTGTCTCGAATGGAAATATATACATTCGTGGCTCTTTCGTTGAAGCGAAATGCCCATATTGCGAAAAAATGACTATATTACCTAACTCAATATTAAATGAAAAATCTCCGCAGCATTACAAGTGTACTAATCAAAACTGTTGCAAGCTTTTATTAGGTTCTTTTCACTGCGGAAATATTAAGCTTCAAAAAGTAGGCGTTCAAGTTCAATGCCAAAAATGTAACCATACTACATTTATTGATGATTCAAGTATTAATAGTGTGTTGTCTGCGGTAGAACTCGATATTCAGTGTGATGGACAAGACTGCGATCAAAGAATAACATTTAGACCAGTTAACATAGCCTGAAGCTTGCAAATACTTTTATAAATAGCAAAATTAAAATGGCTCATACCTACTGCTGATGAATTTAGTTCTACCCTAATTTAATTCCTTTTCAGACTGAATTTTGGGCCAAACCTAATTGCATCTTCCAGATGACTTGGTGCAAAGTGCGCGTAAACCATAGTTTGCTCAATCTTTGCATGACCAAGAATTTGCTGTAGTACCAAAATATTGCCTCCGTTCATCATAAAGTGACTTGCGAAAGTATGCCGCAGAACATGACTACACTGCCCCTTAGGCAAATTAATATCGGTTTTATTTACCGCTCTTTCAAACGCCTTTCTACAATCAGCAAATAGTGGCCCTGATTTTTTAGGGATCTCATTAAACAGCTTTTCACTAATTGGTACAGTTCGGTTCTTTTTACCTTTGGTATTAATAAAGGTGATGCGGTAGCTATCGCCTGATTTAATAACCTGAGAACCTTTTAAATTACACGCTTCACTTATCCTACAACCTGTAGCTAAACAGATTTTAGACACGATTAAAATATGCGGGTTAGTAGAGCGTTTTAACTCATTTAGCAAAGTAATTATTTCGTCTTCCATCAAAAATGAAAGCTCTGTTTGCTGTAGTTTGAATGGCTTAATTTCAGCCAGAGGGTTAGGGTATTTTAACTCCCCTACTTCAATTAACTTATTGAACATACTTTTAATTAAGACAAGGTCGTTGTTTGCGGTTTTTGGGCTTATTGGTGTTTCACCCGACATACGTTCACCACGCCATTTAACAAAATCTTTAGCCTGTAAATTCATAGCAATTGGATTGTTCAGCGCTTCGCAAATCATTTCCAATTTAGCTAAAGCACGTTGCGGTGAAGCATATGTTTGACCATGTACTTTGTACCAAAGCTGAACTAAATCAGATAAGTGACGACTATCAATTTTTTCTTGTTTCCAAGGCTTATCTTCCGCCTCAGCAATAGTATGATTTACAAACCGTTGCGCCTCGCCACGTGTAGGAAATACTTTTCTAATCCTGCGGCCATCAGCACCCCAAGGTCGAATATCGACTTTGTAACCACCATCAACTTTTTTGATTGTCATAACTTTTCTCAAGGCATAAAAAAACCGCTAAAAAGCGGCTTTCATTCGTTTTGTGTTGGAAGCACAAAGCGAAAATCGTTTGTTGTTTGCCCATTAAAAATATATCCGTATACCTAAAAAGTCAACAACAAATATTTACTTTAAACTCTAGGTAAGTTTAAAAGCGTTGTCTGTATTTCTAACAAAGCTAACTTAACAACATAATTACCACGGGTCAAAAAACTTTGCTTTAGAATGATATTTATACTATTTTAATGTTGTCGGCTTATCTGCCCATAGCTCCATGTTCCCGACTTTTATTGGGCATTACTTATTTTTCAAGTTGCTGAACTTAGTTTCTGTTGCTTTTGCTCCAAGTAAATTTAATTTTGATAAAAACTAAACTCTAACTCTGATAAATAAAGGAAATATTATGCCTCCTGAATATTGGGTGTATGCAATGTATGGTTCACTTTTGCTACCATTCATTTTCGCCCCTATAGACTCTGATAGTAATAAACCATTAGAAGAGCTTGCTAACGAACTGCTAGTGCAGTACAAAAATATAAAGCAACTGCCATTAAATGAACGCTTTGATGAAAAGCAAAAGTGGGATGATCGATTAGCTCTATATTTAGAACGATGTGAAACTGAAAATCATATCCCTGAGCTAAAATTATCGTGAGTACAAACACATTTATTTGCCCTGCTTGCAACCTGTTAAATTTCAGGAATAAGGAAAACTCTTACAGGAAATCAATCCGATTAAAGCCGCCAAATATTGATGACTTTATCACTTACATTTCAGAGGTTACGATTTGTTCAGGTGTTGATTGCAATCAGGTGACAATAGTTGCGTATATTAAAACGGGCGGATTAAAACAGGCAAAAGATGACAAGGTTTTATTTCAAACTGTTGTTAGACAATGACTAAAATGCAGCTTTAATGCTGCATTTTTTCTATTCTTTTGACAATTATCGCTGATGTAGTAACTAGCCTATCTTCATTTAGCTCAGGCAGTATTCCAAGTTCATTACTTTCATACAATCCCTCTTTAACCTCGTTAATCAACGCCTTTCTATCAAATACAGGTTTACTTTCACTAAACAATAGCCAATCCATTGAAACTTTCTTTTCTATCGAGGCCTGAACACACTGAGGAAATGGAATTGATCCCTTTTTTGCCATTTGCGCGGCCCAGTTACCATTCTTTTCAAAATAAATTGATAACTCAGTTAAGTTTTTAAAACCATATAGAACCCTAATAGTTTCAAACACTTCTTTAGAATCTTTTTGCATTTTGGATACCTACAAACCAAAACCCATACAAAAAACCGTTTGACCGATATATAAAATGGGTTTACGCTATTTTTTATTGAATTAACACTCTTAAAGATAATATAGCATGAGCAACCAATTAATTTTATCTATTCCAGCCCCTATTTTGACATATCAAGAATATGCACGCCTACAGGGGCTAACAGTTAAAGACGTTGTTAATGCCGCATATACAGGAAGATTGCCAATTTATACACCTCCCTGCTCGCCAAATGAAAATCCTGCAAAAGTAAAAAAATACATCAACATGATTGCGCTTTATGCCGAAGCAGCCAAAGCAGCAAATATTGATGTGACCTTAACCTCAGATAAGCAGGTTTAGACATGCCAACTTTATCAGCTGAACAATACTCTGAAATATTTCCGCTCAATACAGCAATTAATTTAACTGCTGGTTTGCGTCCTTCTTGCACTGCCAAAGATATATTTGAAAATGTATCAAAACCAATGAAAGAACGCTTTTTTGATTTTGAAGCTTGGCGAAATCGCATTTTTGAACGTCATTCAAACCTTGCCCACATGCTGAGTACTGGTTATTTCCTTGCTGAAAAATTTAACGATTTAGCAGAGGCAAATAAACGTTTAAAAGCAGCCGATAAGGTTTTAACCATTGGTAATTTCAAATATGGGCATATAAATTTATCATGCTCTGATGATGAATTAATAGTAATTGCTGAGCAAAAAGCGCGTTACTGTGAGCTAAAAATTAGCAAACACGGTTATAAATTATGTATTTATAAACTGCTTTCTGAATACTTAACCTCTTTTGATATACAACCTCCTGAATTAGCCTCCCCTTTTTGTACTTACTTAGCCGCTGACTCACTTAAAGGTGTATTAAACAGATTTGCTGACCCAATTTTTTGGCGCCGTAAATTACGCAAAATTCAGGCATTTACTGTTGAGCAATTAGCTCGTGATTTACGACTTGTTCATAAAAAAGCAAGCCCATATGTTTCCAATTATTCAATTCGTAAGCGTCGAGAGCGTAAACGCAAGTCAGCTGAATTAATGTCAAATTTATTTGCAGTACCAGATGGTGCAAACCCTTTTGATGAATTTGAAACACTACAATCAATTATTGAACGTTCACATACATCGGGTAAACAGCAAGCTGCCGAGCTTATGGTACGCATTCGAGGATTTGAAGAGCTAGCTGATATGTACGGCCACCGCGGTGAGTTTTACACACTGTCAGCTCCTAGTCGCTATCACGCAGTTCACTACACTGGCATACCCAATAATAAATATGATTTCTTGAGCCCAAGAGATACACAAGAGTATTTCAACAATATATGGAAACGTGCTCGCGCCTTATTTTCAAAGCAAAACATACGCCCTTATGGGTTTCGAGTAGTTGAACCACATCATGACGGTTGTCCACATTGGCACATGCTTCTATTTATGGAAAAAGGTGATGCTATTCAGGTTCGTACAATTATGAAAAAGCTGTGTACGGAAGATAGCCCTAATGAATTTAGAACAAGCAGTACCCGCTTCAAAGCAATTAGGATTAATAAAAATAAAGGCTCTGCTGCTGGTTATATTGCTAAATATATTACCAAAGCAATTACGGGAAATAACATTGATAAAGTCGTTTGTCCTCAAGCTGGTGAAATAAATATATCAACTGCTGATGCTGCGGAATCTTCATCAACATGGGCCTATCAATTCAATCTTCGACGATTCCAACAAATTGGCGGCCCTTCAGTCACCCTCTGGCGTGAACTTAGACGATTAGGCCAAGGTGATACTGGCAAATGTGAGGTTGCAAACGCAATGAATACAACACTAGATACTGTTTCAAAATATGCATTAGAAAAAGTGCGTCATGCAGCTGACTCATCTGACTGGAAAGCTTTTTGTCTTGCTATGGGTGGTGTACAAGTCAAACGCAAAGACCAAACGCTTCGCATCCATTATCAGCTACCCGATATTGTTGACCGTATTACAGGTGAAATTAGTCGCTCAGAATCAAAGTCACCTTACTTCGCTACAAAATATGGAGACCAGCCAGCTAACCGGATTTTAGGCGTTGCATGGGATGCTGTTGTAGTAATCACTCGCCGTGGAACTACTCAAATACTCACTGAAACTGACCTTAAAGCACAGCGCAAAATCATGTGCGGTGTATCTGAACAAATACAAGGTTGGCACGATGACGGCCGTTTATTTGCACCTAGTGAGGAAGATATGCAGTTCCTAGAATCTTGTGCTATCGAAGACTACCAAAACATGTGCTTATTCATGGACTACGAAGCTTTGGCTTCTAATGTTTCAAGCGACGAAGTCGCGCCCTTGGACTTGTGTCATTAAGTGTAACCTGAGGCAATTTATGGATTATCAGCAGCAAATTATAGATTTAATAACTTCACAGAAACAATTAATAGAAGACTACTCAAAGGAGCAATAACTATGGCTAGCATCGAAGGTGCAATAACAGATCTAAAACTCGTAAACAAAACGGATGACAAAGGTGTTCCCTTGCCTATGGCAGGTGAATTTAAGTTCCATACAAAAAGCCCTGCAAGCATTTGGAGTGTAAAGGTAACGCCTGACCAAGTTGAAAGTGGTGTTTACAAACTATTAGAAAAGCTGCAATCAGACCCGAGCGGTTGGGGCTTAAAACCAGTTTTACTAAATCTTGAATACTACGAAGGCGCTAACGTAGCTCGCCAAATGGAATGGAAGGGTTTCCGACTAAATTCGATTGCTGATACAGAGCAACCAAAAGGCTGATTGTCATGGAAATGAGCCCTGAGCAATTTAACGAGTTAATACTGAATATGCGTCTTATCTATGACGCGATCTTTTGCGCAACCTTGGCTATTTGTTTTGGCCTAGGCGCAATTAAAGGGGGTCAAAGGTGATTACTTTGTCTTCTTATTTTATCGGTGCTTTTGCCCTAGGTTGGGTATTTGGCGCTTTACCTAAGTACTTTGAAAGGATGATTGAGGTTTCTACATCATGAAAAAACATATTTTAAAAAACAAGCTTGTCAAAGCTGGGATTGTAAGTTCATTACTGGTATCAAGTTCAGCTTTTGCTGAATCAGCGTTACCACCCGGTATTACTACAGCATTCACTAATTTTTTAGCTCAAATTACTGAGCTTGAAACATTGGCATGGACTGTAGTTCCTGTGATTGTTGGAGCATTTATTTTAATTAAATTATTCAAACGCTTTTCTAAGAGCGCTACTTAATTAATAACTTGCATTACAAGGCCAATTAAAAGTTGGCCTTTTCCAAGGCTCTGATATGAAAAACCTAGTTGTTTTATTTTTGTTTATTAGCTTTCGCTCCATTTCTCAAGAATGCCCCGCTACTGCTGAACCATTAGATAACCCACAAATAACACTCCCCGATTTTGATTTTTTTTATCAAGCATATTCAGCTGATAGCATTATTATCTTTAAGCCTACAAATGACTACACTGCTCGCTTTCAAGTGGTAGAAGCCTATTGGAGTCTGCTAGAGTCTTGTCCTAGCAGTTTTGGGAATTTTAGAATATGGACATATGAGCGTTTACCTGTAAATGGTGATACACAACAACGAGCCTGTGGTTATAAATATAATAGAAACAAAAACTGCCCCACTAATTACTCGTTTAACCTAACAACTGAGTCATGCCAAGTCATAGACCCAACACTTTGCGGTACTGCTCCCGTTGAAAATTGCCCTGATGGATTTCCCCCTGATTTATTAGGCTACCCAAATTGTGATAGACCTGATTTACAACAATGCTCCGATGGTTCCTATAAGCTTGCTACAGAAATTTGTTCAACTGAGCCTATTGATCCCGACCCAGTAGAGCCAGACCCAGTTGACCCAGTTACTCCGCCCGATTCTGATTATTCGGATTTAATTCAAGTTATCAGGGATTTTAAAGACCAAGAAAAAACATCTTCTGAACTCTTAAACGTTTCTATAGGTGATATTAAAACTCAAGTACAGGATTCATCTGAAAGCTTAAAATCAGCAATAATAGATAATATTGAAAATCAAACTTCGAGTATTAACCTTTCAATAGACCAACTCAAGCAAACTAATGACTCAAATGCAGCTTTAAATAGAGATGCTATTTTTACGGTTTCCCGAGATATACAAAACTTACAGACAAGTACACAAAGTCAATCTGACAGCATAGTTAATGCCATTGCAAACCAGACCATAGCTCTCAATTTTTACGTGGATGAAACTAACTCTAAGCTAGGTAAAACTAACTCTAAACTAGGCCAAACTAATGCAATACTTGCAAAAATAGAAGAAAACACCCAAAAGTGCATCCCCTCTGAAGCCAACTCATGCCCTGCTGAGTGTGAACCTACACCTGAAAATAACCATTGTGAGACACCGCACGGTTTAACGTCCGAGCAAATAGAGAATACATTGAATGAAGTGGATGGATTCTTTGATGGTTTGATGTCTGAGTACACTGATTATTTTGAAACTCAAATTAACGAAATTAAGGATGGTTCGCCCTTAGGCTCTGAAATGAATGAGTCTGCATTATCTGAATTTATGAACTATTTCACTTCATTCTTACCCTCTGCAAGTACCTGCATACCTTTACTTTTATATGAACGTGATGGCAAACAATACTTTATTACGTGTGAGTTCTCAGACAAATTCAAATCACTTTTTGGATGGCTACTTGGTTTATATACGATTTTAAAATTAATAACTATTTTGATGTCGGGTATCACTCCTCGTAGTGCACAAACACAAACAAGTTTCTTTTAATTAGGAGATAAAATGCCAGCATTTTTACTACCAATAATCACGGGTGCAGCAAACCTTATGCGCCTTCCTGCACTAGTCGCATTTCTAGCTGGCATCTTTGGTCAATTAGTTGCATTTTTTGCTAAGTGGATGACAACCAAGTTAGCAATGCAGTTGACTATTATTACTGCTTTAGTCGCCTTAACAGTAGCCGCTTTTGCTGCCATAAAATCATTAATGCTCGGTATCTCACTAGTAGCCCCTGATTACCTTGTACATGCTGCATCTTTAGTAATACCTGATAATGCAGCCTTATGTGTTGCAGCTTTAATTAGCGCACATGCAATTCGCTATGTTTGGGTTTGGAAAGTTTACTTCATCGAATCATTTGGAAGAGGTAAATAATTATGCCCGTACACTTTATTACAGGTAAATTAGGCGCTGGAAAATCACTAAATTCAGTAAATAGAATTAAAGAAAGGCTTGAAAAAGGTCTGCCAGTTGCTACGAATCTAAATATAAACCTTGTGAACATGATAGGTCGCGATAAAAAAAACACGCGTCTTTATAGGCTACCAGATAAGCCTGAATTATTTGATTTTGAAACGATCGGGATTGGCAACCACTCATATGATGAATCAAAAAATGGCCTTATCGTTCTTGATGAATGTGGTACTTGGTTTAATTCTCGAACATGGAATGATAAATCACGACAGGAGATTATTAACTGGTTTTTACATGCTCGCAAAAAAGGCTGGGATATTGATTTTCTTATACAAAATATTAGCCTTGTAGATAAGCAAGCTAGAGAAGCGCTAGGTGAGTTAGTTGTTCATTGCAGGCGGACAGACAAGCTGAATATTCCCTTTATTGGCGGCCTATTTAAAGTTTTGACAGGCTCAAAATTACCATTACCAAAAATCCATTTCGGAATAGTCAAATACGGCACTTTGCCAACTTCTTTAACTGTTGATAAATGGGTTACAGTCGGCATCCGTCTTTATAGTTGTTATGACACTAAGCAAATCTTTTCACCTGACTACGAACATGGAACATATACAGTTTTACCAAGCTATTACACACATGGCCGCTATCAACTACCTATGACAGCAAGGAACATTATGCGCCTTACAAAAGTTTATCTAAAAAAGCACTCTAAAACCAAATTATTATTCTTAGGCGCACTTTTACCGATGCTCTACATTTATTTTTCACAACCTGAAACAGTAATGCCAGATACCTCCAAACCATCAATTATTGATACAAAAATTAATTTTAAAGATTATAAAATCACATCTTTTAGTGAATTACCTAATGCTACTAATTTTATAATTCAAACTTCCAGTGGCAATGCCATAAGTTCAGAATTTTTAGTGGCTAAAGGCTATAAAATTAAAGTAGTTACTCCTTGCAATATCCAATTAAACAAAGGAGATTCTAATGAAAATATTTTTTGTTAGTTTGCTACTTATATCCTTTTCAAGCTTCTGTGAGACTGCTTTTCAATTAAAGAATGCACCGATAACAGATCTAACATCTTGGGTGTCAGATGCTACTGGAAAGTCTGTTATTGTTTCTCAATCAGCAAGCCAAACATTGGTAACTGCACATATACCTAAATTAAGTAATATGGACGTTATTTTATTACTAGAACAAATTTGCAAATCGAATAATTTAATTGTTTTAAATTACGGTGATTATATTCGTGTTGAAAGCGATGAAAATCAGATCGTAACCGTTGGCGCTCTACAGTCTAGAGTTTATAGCTTTACTCATATACAAAACGACAAGCTGCTTCCTTTATTTAAACAAGCAATTGAAACACCTGAATCAGACAAGAAGTTTATGGAAAAAGTTGATGATGTAAAATTTCAAATACCAAGCGTAACCCCTCTTCCAAATTCAAATTCATTACTAGTAATTACTACTCCTGAGGCTCATGAAAATCTAGCAAACCTAAGAAGCGCCCTAGATAAGAATATCAGACAAGTTTTAATTGAAGCCGTTATTATGGAAACTGATGCAGGGGATGGTTCATCTATTGGTATAGACTTATCAACAGCATTAAAGAATACAGGCTTTACCTTAACATCAAACCTTCTAGGCGCTTTAACTTCCACCCAGCCTTTAACTGGAGGCTCTGCGGTCTATTCATCAGGTGGTGATTTACGTGCTGTAATAAATGCTATATCAACCGAAAAACACACTAAAATTTTATCTACGCCAACACTCCTTGTTATGGATAGAGAGCGTGGTGCTATATCTGTTGGACAAAACGTACCTTTTTTAATTGCTCAGGACACCACCGATGGCGGTAGAGTTTCAACAAGAATTGAACGCCAAAACGTAGGTGTTTCACTGAGCGTTATCCCTCATGTACTCGAAAATGGCAGCGTAATATTAAAAATCAACCAAGAGTCATCAAGCGTTACAGACTCAACTTTTGCAAGTGATATAATTACAAACCAACGCTCAATACAAACAACCGTTTCTGTATCTAATGGCCAAACTATCGTTTTAGGTGGGCTAGTTAGTGAGGAAAGTAGAAAAAGCCAAAAAGGAGTACCAATTTTAAAAGATGTGCCATTTATAGGCAGCCTTTTTAAAACTGAAACCATTAATAAAGTTCAAAGAGAGCTGACTGTTATGATTAAAGTGCAACTTTTTTGATGGCAAAAGCATAGCCAGGATTGCAACCGGCAAAGCAAAAATGATTGCAAAACCCACTTATTATCCTGGTTTAAAACCATAGTTTCGATTGCACCTTATGCGTTTACGCATGTAGGCCACACACAAATATAAAGCTTCCGATCAATCTAAAATGGCCGCAGCCGCGAAGCGTTCAATACTTTACCTAGGCACATAACCCGAGCGCAGCGCGCTCCCCTTTGATAAACCTCTTTTTATAACTCTCTATATGCTTTAGCGCCGCTTGCGGTGCTGGGGCATAAAGAGAGTTATAATTAATGTGGGCACTGAGTGGACAAATGCAATAGAAATAAAAAAGCCAGTTAAAGCATAATGCTCTAACTGGCTGTTTTGTATCACTTTAAAGTGGTGGAGCTGGGGGGATTTGAACCCCCGTCCGAAAAGCCTCGACCGTCGGTACTACATGTTTAGTATTGTCATTTAATTAACCTTTAAATCCCGGACAAACACGGTAGATAAAGGCGAGGCCGCTTAGTTTTAACGCTTCAACCCCGGCCAGGGTTTCCGTCGCGATCAGGTGTTAGGGTGACACTCCAAAATCCAGTCCACAAGAATACATGGAAGGAGCGCTAGCCAGCCTAAGCTGCTAGAGAGTAGTTATCGTCGTTTGCGATTACTTTAAATTGCGGCTTTTTTACGAGGCAAACCGCACCTCGACATGCACCTCGGGCTTCTTGAATTCCGTCGAATCCTAATCAGCCCCTGAATAAGGTTACTCATTCAGAGTGTCCAAGCAGTATAACCGAGTAACCTACGAATACTCAACACCTTAGGCGTTTTATTTTATTGGTTGGTTAATCATGCATCAAACACACATGTAAATGTAAAATATTGGACAATTAAGAAACAATTACTTAACAATGATGGTGCTTTATGCTCAAATGCAAGGCTAGACCTTGGTCTAATAAATTATAAAAAATAATAACAGACATATTACCTAGAGGATTTATAAATGTCGGTTTTTTCTTTTAATGAGCAAACGGGGTATATCTCTTTAGTTTCACACCCTCATGTTTCAGGTTTAGCCTCAACAGCAACACAGCTTATTGAATTAATTGGCCAGTCAGAATATTGCGAGTGTGAGGTTATTGCTAGCAATATTGGTAAGCTGTTTGCTCAAAATAACGCCGAAGAAGCCCCCTCTTTAGTAATTGCTCAAGCCATTGATGCAAAGCTAACCATAAACATCGATGAAAAGAATATGCTCGTTGAAGCTACCCTTATTACTGCCAAGGGCGGTAAATTGCTTAGCATGGAACAAGCGATTGAAGAGTTCTCACAAGCAGGGGTTGTAAAAGGCATTAGCTCTCATGCATTAGAACAGTTATTGGCGCAACAGTTCGAACAACCCCCAGGAAGTACGCATTGCGCCGAAGTCGCTTTTGGTCGTGCACCTAAAGTGGGTAACGATGCAAAATTTGTACGCCTTTGCTGCACAGCGCAAGACCGCGTACTTAGCCCACAGGCTAAAGGCGGTGGTAAAGTCGATATGAGAAACCTAGGTGATATTATTACTGTAAAACCTGGTTGTGAATTAATGCGGCGCATTCCAGCAACATCGGGGGTTGATGGGTTTACTGTGTTTGGAGATGTGCTAACTGCAACCCCTGGCAAAGAGCATAAATTACAACCTTTTGACGGCACTAAAATTGCGCCTGACAACCCCAACTTATTAATTGCCGACTGTACTGGCGTAC
The DNA here is from genome assembly GCF_005887265.1 of Pseudoalteromonas sp. S1608. GTDB lineage: Bacteria > Pseudomonadota > Gammaproteobacteria > Enterobacterales > Alteromonadaceae > Pseudoalteromonas > Pseudoalteromonas undina. The sequence goes on along the minus strand of NZ_PNDK01000047.1, from coordinate 20,912 downwards.
CGGTTGCCCTTCCCCGTGGTATGCGTGTTGATGATGTTTTATGCTTTCACAATATTGATCCAAGTACTGGCCATGTTGAATTTGATGGCAGTATTATAGTCAGTGGTGATATAAAAGATGGCATGCGCGTGACCGCCAGCGGCGATATTACTGTTTTAGGCTTTGTTGAATCGGCGCAGCTCAAAAGTGATAGCGCCATCACAATAGTAAAGGGTGCAATTGGCAGAAAGCGAGAAGCCGATGAGCCATTTACCTGTTCTATTTTAGCTAAACGAACCGTTGCGCTTGGTTACTCTCAATACTGCGACATAAAAACGGAGCAAAACTTATTAATAGATCGCCAATCATTACATTGTGACTTGAGTGCCGGAAATCTAATTAGGGTGGGCAATGCAAAAGATCCCAAAGGTAAAATTATTGGTGGCCATATTCTTGATGCAATGCGTATTGAAACAGGCGAGTTAGGAGCACCAGCAGGAACTAAAACCCGTGTTTGTATCGCACAGCGCTGGTACGTGCTAAAACAAAAACAAGCGCAAATTACTGACTTTGAAAAAGTTCTAATTAGTAAATCAATTGAGCTACAGCAAGCGCGCCAGCGAATTAATAAACAAGTTGCAAGCGCACAGCGTCAGCAGTTTTTGAATAAAATAACAACGAATGAAGAACACATAGCAAACCGAAGCGCCAGCATCAATCAGCAAAAGCAGTTGCTAAGAAAGAAAATGACGCAGCTTTTAGCGCTCAGTCGCTTAAAAGTTAATGAGCTTATGCACCCTGGGGTAGAGCTTAAAATTGCACGAGAATCAATTAGCTTTTCGCGTAATTACCCACCACATTTAATCACTCATAGTGAAGGTAAAATAACGCAATCGTTTTAATAACGCTTATTAAGACTGACTCAGCCCCACAAAGTAAGTATTCACTATTATGAGCTGAGTTTCTAATCTTGGTTGTTTGCTTCGTCTTCGCTCTGTTGTGTTTCGTCTACAGCAAGTGGCCAACCACCTAGTTGCTGCCAACGATTAACAATTAAACAGTACAGTTCAGCAGTACGTTCTGTATCGTATAACGCAGAGTGTGCTTGTTTATTATCAAACTCTATCCCTGCTGCGCGACACGCTTTAGCTAGTACCGTTTGCCCTAATGCCAAACCAGCAAGTGATGTGGTATCAAAACTAACAAACGGATGAAATGGTGTGCGCTTGATATTATTACGCTCAATAGCCGCATTTAAAAAGCCGTGATCAAAAGCGGCATTATGAGCAACGACCACAGAGCGCTGGCACCCTGCAGCTTTTTGCGCTTTGCGCACTACTTTACAAATTTCTTTAATCGCCTCTTCTTCAGGGACTGCCCCTCTCAGTGCTGAAAAAGGCTCAATCCCATTAAACTCAATGGCAGCTTGCTCAATGTTTGCACCCTCAAACGGTTGCACATGAAAATGAACGGTATGATCGATACTAAGCAGTCCTTCGTCATCCATTTTTAAAACGGATGCTGCAATTTCTAGTAATGCGTCGGTTTCTTTGTTAAAACCGGCGGTTTCAACATCAATAACCACTGGAAAAAAGCCACGAAAGCGTTGTGCGAAAAGTGTTTGCTCAGTATTTGCCATAGTATTCTTGGTTTATAGGGATTAGCTGTCTATTATGTCAAAATTGATGGCCTGTCGGCTAGGGGATTTATTGATTAATTACAGTTAAACTATAGGCATGTTACTTGCTTAGTAATTAGCGTTTACGCTGAATTATTTGCTGTTGCGTAATATTTTACGGTTTTTGTCACTTTTTTGGCAGAGCTAGATAACTGGAGAATTCTCGATGAAGTGTAAGTTGTTATTTATTAGCCTAGGCATTAGTAGTGTGCTGTATAGTTTGAATACAACTGCAGCAATGCGCCAGTACACGGCTAACCAAGATAATTCAAATTGGAACTTGGTTAAAACAACTCGCTTGCAATGCCAATTAAATCATGAAGTTCCCTACTATGGTGAAGCTGTTTTTAAAGCATCAGCCAGTAAAAACAAAGATCTCACTTTTAATTTAGACATGGTCGTGCGCCCAGAAAATTACGCGATTGCCGGTTTAAAAGCGGTACCACCTAGCTGGCGAGCAGGCCGCCCTGCCCGTGATATTGCTGATATGAAATTACTTAAAAAGTTTGATGGTGAATTAGGCAATAAAACAGCATGGGAAATGCTGACTGAGCTTGAAAAAGGCAACCAACCCACTTTTTACTACCAGGACTGGCAAAATAGTGCCGATAAAATTGCCGTGGGTATGTCTAATGTTAATTTTAAGCAAGCGTATTGGGCGTTTTTACAATGCCGAGACGAATTGCTGCCATACAATTTTGAAGATATTTCGTTCACTATAATGAATTATGAATCGAATAGCAGTAAGTTAACCAAGTCATCGCAGCAGCGCCTCGATAAAATTGCTGAATATTTAAAAAACGACCCGAGTATAGAATCAATCAATATTGCATCGTACACCGATAGTTATGGCGGTCGCTGGAATAACCTCGATTTATCTAGAACCCGTGCTAAGGCGATTAAAGATTACATGGTTGGCTTAGGCGTTGATGAAGCTAAAGTGGTTACTGAAGGTTTTGGTGAAAAACGCTTTGTAGATACCAATGACAATATTTTAGGCCGAGATAAAAACCGCCGCTTGGTGATTCAAATAGCAAAAATGTAAGTTAAGCTCCCTCCTTTAATGGCCGAATGTGTAATTTAAGCACTTTCGGTCAATACCTATCAATTTAATCATGCCTCTATTGTGAAAAACCAATACTCTAACCATTTAGTTATTAACATTTGGCTTTTTATTTTTTCATTTATATTAATAAGTTAAATTTCATTTTTTAATGATTTTGGCTTTTTTAATACAGTTGTAAATAGAAGATTACATTTTATTTTGTCTCTTTTATGACAAAACTATTTAAGTTTTGCACAACTAGTTATATCTTGCGTGTCTCTCACGTTTGATCAGGATCATTAAGTGCTTAAAAATAAAACAATAGGTAGCATGTTAATTGTTGCAGGAACTACCATAGGCGCGGGTATGCTTGCCCTACCAATCGCCTCTGCGGGGCTCGGGTTTAATACGGCAATGGTGTTAATTGTCGGCTGTTGGTTACTAATGACCTACACTGCATTACTTATGTTGGAGCTGCACCAATATGCCCCTCGCGATGCGACTTTAAATACACTGGCTAAGCTTTGGCTTGGTAAACGTGGCCAGTATGTAGCTAACTTTTCGATGATATTCTTATTTTATGCACTGTGCGCTGCTTACATAGCCGGTGGTGGTGCTCAGCTACAAGAGCGCATTAATACTGGGTTTAATCTTAGTATTGCTCCACAATTAGGCTCCGTTATTTTAGCCGTATTGATTGCAGGTGTGGTGACTTTAGGCACTAGTAAAGTTGATAAGCTTAACCGAGTACTATTTAGTGTAAAAATAGTAGTTTTGGCTAGCTTGTTTTATATGCTAACACCTTATGTACATGGCCAACACTTATTGGAAATGCCTGTTGAGCAGGGGCTGATACTGTCGGCTATCCCGGTGGTATTCACCTCTTTTGGTTTTCATGGCTCAATTCCTTCTATTGTTAAATATGTCGGGCTTGATATAAAAACCTTGCGCAAGGTTATGATTGCAGGCGCCTCTTTACCACTGGTTATTTATGTATTTTGGCAAGTATTAAGCCAAGGCATAATGAGCCAAGATCAATTACTACAAAGCGAAGGGTTAACTGGGTTTGTAGCCAGTGTGGCCAATATTGCCAATAACGCCAATGTTTCTACTGCGGTTAAACTCTTTGCCGACTTAGCTCTAGCAACGTCATTTTTAGGGGTAAGCTTGGGGTTATTTGACTTTTTTGCTGACACATTCAAAAAAGCAGACACGGGGGCTGATAGAATTAAAACAGCACTTATTACTTTTGTTCCTCCTCTTGGATTTGCTTTATTTTACCCGCAAGGATTTATTATGGCATTAGGCTATGCAGCCATTGCTTTGGTTATATTGGCAGTATTTTTACCTGTTAGCATGGTGTACAAGCAGCGTCAGGGGATTGAAAAAGAAGGCTATAAAGTACGCAGTGGTAATATTGGTTTGGCCATAGCCGCTTTGTGTGGTATTTCAATTATTAGCGCACAATGCCTGCAAATGGCAGGACTTATACCGGCTATAGGCTAGCCCCTATAGTTGTTCTAATGTGTGCACCCCAATGATGGTTTTGGGGTGCATACCATTCAAACGTCAATTGTTAACGTTAAAATACTATCGCTTGCCCTCTTCCGCTTTGTTCAGACGCCGCATCTAATTTGCCATCATTATTGATAATCACATGCATATCACCAAAGTGACGCTCATCCACTGTATAACCCATTTTTATTAGCTGTTGCTTTACTGAGGACTCCAAACCCGAGTGCGCTCTAATCACATTTTTAGGCCATAACTGATGGTGAAAACGCGGGCTATTTACTACTTCATTTGCGCTCATATTAAATTCAATCGCATTGAGTATTGATTGATACACTGAACTAATAATTGTGGTGCCTCCAGGCGACCCTGTTACCATTTTCACCTTGTTATTACTGAGTAAAATGGTTGGAGTCATAGAGCTTAACATACGTTTATGTGGCTGAATTTCATTCGCTTTTCCGCCAATGGCGCCAAATACATTCATAACCCCGGGCTTAGCGCTAAAGTCATCCATTTCATCATTTAAAATAAAGCCAGCACCTTCTACGACTACGCCACTACCAAACCCTAAATTGATGGTGGTGGTATTAGCAACGGCATTCCCCATGTTATCAATAATAGAAAAGTGAGTGGTTTGTTCGCTTTCTTTTAAACCCGGTTTAATATTTTCAGTGGTAGAAATGGCCTTTAAATCTATACTATTGCTGCGGTTTTTAAGATAGTTTTCTGCAAGTAACTTAGCTGTAGGCACTTGGTAAAAATCAGGATCGCCTAAGTATTCTGCCCTATCAGCAAACACTCGCTTACCTATTTCAGCAAGTAAGTGCACATACCCAACTGAATTATGTGATGGTGCAGCTATGGGCTTTTTAAGCTCATACATTTTAAGCCATTGTAATATAGCAATACCGCCGGAGCTTGGTGGCGGTGAAGTAAGCACTTGATAGCCGTTCCAGTTAGCTTTTATAGGAGTACGAGACTTTGCGCGGTAATTTTTTAAATCGTCTTGAGTAATAATACCGCCATGTTGCTTCATAAAGTTTGCGATGATCGTTGCAGTTTCACCTTGATAAAAACCATCTTGGCCATTATCGCGAATGCGTTTGAGTGTCGCTGCAAGCTCAGGTTGTTTAAAAAGCTTACCTGATGTAGCGCCTGCAAAATAACTGACAAAGTTTACTTTAATATTTTTATTGTTTAGGTGCTCTATGTAGCCCTTAATTAACTGAGCCAACTTTTCGGGCACCACGAAACCTTGCTCAGCTAATGTAACCGCAGGTTGTACTAAGGTTTTCCAAGGAAGTGTGCCATGCTTCTTATGTGCTAGCCACATACCAGCAACACTCCCAGGTACGCCACTGGCATGAATACCATAAATAGATTTATTAGCAATAACTTGCCCTTGCGCGTCTAAATACATATCACGATGTGCGGCGTTCGGTGCAGTTTCACGGTAATCTATAAAATCACCTTGGCCATCCTTATGAATAAGCATAAACCCACCGCCGCCAATATTACCCGCCTCGGGAAGCGTAACGGCCAATACAAACTGTGCTGCAATGGCTGCATCAACCGCGTTCCCCCCCTGTTCTAACACAGCTTTTGCAGCATGTGCACTAAAAGTGTCAGGCATGGCAACGGCACTCTGTTTAGCCGCTACATTAAAAACACATAACTGTATTACCACAATACTACTGATAATTAGCTTGCTTGGTGAAAAAAGTGCTCCCATCCCATATCCTTAGGTTATTTTTATACATTGATGGCAAACATTAATGCATAGTAACAAACATCAGGTCAATATTTAGATGCTACATTTTTAAGGCTTAGGAAGTTTTAGCTCAACTGCACGGCTTTGAATAAAGCGCAGCAGTTAAGTTTGAGCCATCATCAGTATGAATATAATAGTGCTGTAGCTGCATACCGAGCTTTTTCATGATGTTAATTGAGCCAACGTTGGCGGTCAGCGCTGTGGCACTGATTGCCTTTACTTGCGACTGTTTTTCAATCGTTGAGCAAATCGCTTGTGCCGCCTCAATTGCATAACCCTTACCCCAACTCGCTCGTTTAAACCGCCAGCCTACTTCAATATCACTAAAGTCAGGCGTATCTGAAAAAAAGCCCATCGGCCGAACAAGCACCCAGCCAATAAAAGTATTACTTTCACGCAGAGTTACTTGCCATAGTCCCCAACCTTGTTGCTCATTGCGATAAGCGAGCATTCTTGGAATGGCTTTCATTTTTATCTCTTCAAGAGTGGTAGGTTTACCTTGAGTCAAATACTGCATAACGGCTGGGTCTTGATCGAGCTCATATAATTGCTGCCAATCATTTTCGTCCATTAATTTAAAACTTAATCGTGTTGTTACAGCTATGTTCATTTTCATTGTTGTATAGTTACCTCTGAAATATATTTTTCACTAAAGGAGATAGTCAATGAAGAAATTAGCAGGTTTAGCATTATTAGGCACTTTAATTACACTAACAGGGTGTGAAGATGCCAACGAAGTGAAACAAGACGCCAAACAAACGAGCGCTGAAGTTCAAGAAAAGCTAAACGAAACGTGGAACGACGTTAAAGAAAAAACCAATGAGCTTAAAAATGACGAGTCATTAAATGAGCTACTCGAAGAGAGTAAAGCGATGGGCTTAGACATGTACGATGACGGCAAAGAAGTAGCTGTTGATGCATGGATCAAAAGCAAAGAAGCGGCTGGCGAGCTAACTGAAAAAACTAAGCAAAAAGCACGTGAAATTGCGGCAGAAATTGAGCAAGCACGTGAAGAGCATAAAGAAGGTTAATTATTTTTAACCATAAAAAAAGGTAAGCCATGGCTTACCTTTTTTGTTTTATTTTTAGAGCAAGTTATAGATTATAGTTCAAAGTCTTTTTTGAATTTTAAACCAAACTCACTACGATCATTGCTGCGCATTACGCCAACAAAGCCAGTTTGCTGCAGGCGACCTACATCGTAAACTTCGTTTAATACGTTCTCACCATATAACGTTACTTCCATATCGCCGTATGGATTAGTGTAAGAAATATTAAAACCAACTAGCTCACGCGAATCAATCGTTTCACTTTTATTGAAAACTGACTGACCTTGCATTTCGCTACGGTACGAGTAGTTTGCATTTAATGCAACAGTGCCACCATTGCTTAAATCAACAAAGTAAGATGGAGCAACCATCACTGTCCAACGAGGTGTCAGTGCTGGTGAGTCACCTTTACCAATACCTTGTACACCCTCAGCCACTTCTGTAATTTCAGAATCTAAATAACCTACTGCAGTGCGAATAGTAAAGTCGTCGGTTAGTGCAATTGTGGTTTCAAGCTCAATACCTTGCGCTTTAGACTGGCCTGCATTTTCAACGATAGTTACAAAGCCACCGCCCGCGGTTGGATCTGAGAATGGCAATGCTAAATCAGTGTAGTCAGTAACAAACATTGCAAGCATCATAGATACATTTTCATGTACCTGGCCTTTTAAACCAATCTCGTAGTTAACTGCTTTGGTTTCATCAAACGATACAAACTGATCCGGACCACCAAATGGGCGCGGTGGAAAGCCACCTGTTTGGTAACCTTTTTGCACTTGACCGTAGACATTCATATTATTGCTAAGCTGGTATGAAGCATTAATGTCCCATGTTACTGCATTAAAGTCTGCACTAATGTCCTTTCGCTCAGGGAAGGTTGGGAAAATAGCATTCGCATCTTTTTTATCTTCTGAGTAACGAAGACCACCGCCGATTGTTAAATCATCAGTTAAATCGTAACTACCGTTGATGTAAGCTGCGTATGAGTTTGTTTCTTGATTGATTTCAAAAAAGCCAAAACCACCAAATGACGGAGTAACACCATCATTCAATAGACCATTTGGCGTGTTAAATGGGCTAAATACAAAATCTTCTGAGCGAGTAAAACCATCTTCATTAAAGAAGTATAGACCCGATACAAAGTCCATCTTATCAAACGTTGCGTTTAGCTGAACTTCAAAAGAGTATTGATCTGCACCGCCTACTTCTGGGAACTCAGATAAGTTAAGTGGTGATGCATCATCATCTAAGCCACCTTCATACTCAGAAGTACGGTAGCTTGAAATAAACTTAGCTGTATACGTGTTATTAATGGCCCAGTCAGCTGTAAATGACGTGCCCCAACCAGAATATGAAGTTGACTCAATACCTGCAACCGTTGTGCCTAAATCATCAGGGTTTTGAGGAATTAAGTCTTCAGTTAATAATGGGAAATCGCCATTAAAGACATCATTTGAATCTAATGAATCTGTCAGTTCAATAGTATAAGGCGATTGACCTGACTCATTATCAACGCCATCTAGCGAGAAGGTAAACGCTAAATCACTGGTTGCTTCGTATTTAAGTGCGATACGACCACTAAACTCTTGCTCTTCACCAATTTCTTTTTCAGGGTTAGCTAAGTTTACCGCTGTACCTACCCCATTACGTTGTTTGTATGACGCACTTGCTGACATGCTTAGATCGTTAGTTAGTGCATTATTAAAGTAAATATCACCCGCAACTCGACCACGACTGCCCACTTTAGCGGTTGTTGTTAGAATACCTTCATCACCAGGTTGTTTAGTAATTACGTTTACTGCACCACCTAATGTGTTACGGCCATAAAGTGTGCCTTGTGGCCCACGTAGAACTTCAACTCGCTCTACATTAGGAAGTGATAAGTTAGACCCCATTTGGCGACCTAAGTAAACACCATCTAGGTAAACACCTACGCCTGGATCGGTTGTTATAATGTGATCTTGCAAACCAATACCACGAATAAACACTGAGGCATGTGCTGCATTACCAACACCATAACGAGTAATGTTTAAGTTAGGAACGTATTTACCAATATCTTCTAAGTTACCCATATTGGCTTTATCAATAAGGTTAGCACCTATTGATGTAATCGCAGTTGGAGATTCGAACAAGCTCTCTGTACGTTTACGAGCTGTCACTTCAATTTTTTCAAACGCGTCTTGTTTGGCTGTCGTTTTAGCTTCTTGTGCATTTGCGGAAGTTGTTAGGGCTGCAATAACCGCTAAACTTAACTGTGAGAGGGTGCGTAATTTCAAGGTTTTCTCCAAAGGGTATTAATTTAATTATGCGTTATGCTGTGTAAACATAAATTGTAGGCATAAAAAAAGATGCTTTAGATGCATCTTTCCTCTGGGAGTGTATTGTATTACATAAAAGTTACAATATGTATATTTAACTTTAGTTTAAGCAAAAAAAATTAATTTTTAACTTTTTAACCTAAACTAATTATCTAAACAATGACGCAGTTCTAATTTAAATTAAGACTTTAATACTAACCACCACCGATATTGCTCATTAATCACACAGCCGGTTTATTGTAAAAAACACATTAAAGCTACTTGAAGTTATGACAATATCCAAAGACCCTTTATATTTAAATATTAAGCAAAACCATTTTTAGGTGAAAAGCATGACAAAAAAACAGAACACGCAATCAGCAAACATGCTTTTTAATAACACCCCCTACAATCCGTTATTTTTTACAACATTAAATAGCGACATATTGTTAGTCAGCTATTCAGCACTCAATACGCTTACAAATTACGAACTTCTGAGCCATTTTATACAAATCAATAATTATCAGGGATTGGTTATTTTTAATATTCCTAAAGATACTGATGTTATTTCACTAAAAGAATGGCCAAACTTAAAAGGTCTTTTTTATCAAGACACCAATGAAGAGCTATTCAACAGGGGGTTAGATGCAATTACACAAGGAGAGTTGTGGTTTCCACGCACAATCAGTGATATTTGGATGCGCCAAATGCTCGATACAGAGCAAAAAAATGCTTTGCAAACAAGTAACCTAACCGATAAAGAAATTAAAGTGCTTAACCTACTCTTTAGTGGTCTTCATTCCAGTGCTATTGCTGATAGTTTATTTATAAGTGAAGCTACGGTTAGAGTACACTTACATAAAATTTATAAAAAAATAGCGGTCAAAAATAAACAGCAGGCAATTCGTTGGTGCCAAGATAACCTAAAAAATATAAATACGCGTTCATAACTAAAAAAATAATTACTACTTAATGCGTACTGCAATAAACATAATCCCACCATAAATAACTCAAACAACTCAGTTGGTTACATTACCTTAGATAAAAAAATCCTTAATTTTCAATCACAGCCATGCGTTCTTGTTGCAAAAAAGTAGTGAAAAGTACTTAATTTATTAATTTTAATTAGAAAAAAGTTAATACTCATCTTATACTGCAGCGGGATACACATGAAATTAAATAGGATACACAATGAAAAAACTATCTGTAGCAGTAGCAATTTGTTGCGCACTTGCCACAAGTAACGCGAGTGCTGAAGTTCGTATTAATGGGTTTGCTTCTATTGTCGGTGGTAAGTCGCTCGATAGTGATCAAACGTTATATGGATATGATGATGATATTTCATTTAAAAATGAAAGCGTGTTTGCTCTTCAGCTAACCGCTGACCTGCAAGAGAAGTTATCCGCTACAGCGCAGATAGTGGCTCGCGGCGAAAATGATTTTGACGCCGACTTTGAATGGGCATACTTAACTTATGAGATATCTGACGAATTACAAATCAGTGCTGGTAAAATGCGTGCACCTTTTTATCGCTACTCTGACTTTTTAGATGTTGGCTATACCTACCGCTGGGTGCGCCCACCTCAGTCTGTATATAACTTACCGTTTTCAACCTATGAAGGCCTAAGCTTATTACATACAACTCAACTTGGTGATTGGGACTCTACTCTTCAGGTTATTTACGGCAGCTTCGATGATAACATTGCCGTAGTATCTGTTAACGGTGATACCGAGCTTAACGACATTGCAGGGTTAAACTGGACATTGAGTTACGATTGGTTCAGTGCTCGCGCTGCTTACTTTGTTGCTGAAACAAGTATTGAGATTGAAAATGATACGGCCGAAGGTATGGCGCTTAATGGCTTAGAACAAGCCCTTCGTAACTCAGGTTTTGTTGATCAAGCAAACAGTATTGCTATTGACGAAGACGATGGTGCATTTTTAGCACTTGGCTTTTCAATTGATTACAACAATATCTTGTTCGACGCTGAATACACACAGTTTGAAGTAGATAACAGTGCGCTCGCTAAGCAAACTCAATATTACACATCTTTAGGCTACCGTATGGACGACTGGCTTGTTCATTTAACCTATGAAAACAACGATGATGAGCATGATAGTAATCGTTATAATGCACTACCAAATGTACCGCCGTTAAATGCTGGGCTTAACCAAGTTTTGGAAGGCTCTAAAGCTAAGAGTAATGTATACACGATTGGTGCTCGTTATGACTTCCACCCAATGGCTGCATTTAAAGTAGACTTTAGCCGCCTAAAAGATGATATCTCAAATACTGAAACTGACGTAGTTGCCGTTGGCGTTGATTTAGTATTTTAATTGGAGCGAATGATGAAGAAATTAATTTTAGCCAGTATGCTAACACTATGTAGTACTGCAGCATTTGCTGAAGTTGCAGTAATCGTTAACCCAGCGAATGCCAATGCAGTAAGCCAAGACGATATTAAAAAAATATACCTTGGCAAGAGCAAATCATTTGCTGATGGCACCAAAGTAAACCCTGTTAACCAAAATGGTACTGCGGTAGCTGATGAATTTAACGACAAGCTTGTTGGTAAGTCAGGCAGCCAGTTAAATGCTTATTGGTCAAAACTGGTTTTTACTGGAAAAGGCACACCTCCAGGTAAACTGGATAATGACCAAGCCGTGATTGATTTTGTAGCTGCTAATGCAGATGCGATTGGTTATATCGATAGCGCCAAAGCAAGTGATAAAGTTAAAGTGGTAGGTAAGTATTAATCTGCTAAGTTAAAAATAAAAGCCCGCAATAAATACTTTATTGCGGGCTTTTTTATGCCTATTACATTTTACAACCTTTATAGAACGTTAAAATATATCTTAACGACTACTCATCAATTTTAAACTTAGCAGTTGCATCTAATAAGTTATCTGAAAGGTAATGTAAGTTTTTAGCCACATCTCTTACGGCTTTGAGTGAGCTCATCGTATCTTCGAATGAAACATGCATATTAGACACGTTATCTACAACCATTGCGGCAACTGAGGTTTGCTCTTCAGTTGCTGCTGCTATTTGCGAGTTCATACCATTAATCTCTAGTATTTGCTCGGCTATTTTTTCAATCGAAACACCGGTTTGCTCTGCTGCACTGGCATTATCGGTTGCCATATCTCTTGCAGAGGTCATAGCCGTCACAGATTCATTGGCAGCGACACTTAGCGTACTTAATAACTCACGAATTTCATTGGTTGACTGTGCAGTGCGTGATGCAAGCTCACGGACTTCATCAGCAACCACAGCAAAGCCTCGTCCATGTTCACCCGCGCGTGCAGCTTCTATTGCGGCATTTAGGGCTAATAAGTTTGTTTGCTCGGCAATGGATGTAATCACATTTAGTATTTGCGATACATTTTTAGTGTCATCGGCTAACTTATTAATGGTGTTGGCCGCTATATTAATTTCATCGCTTAGAGTGCGCGATGCGTTAACAGACATTTTTACTTGAGCACGGCTTTGATCTACTTCTTTTTCTGCTGTTTGCACGGCATTAGATGCGCTTGCTGCTGATTGTGAAATATCGCCAACACTTTGCTTCATCTCTTCCATAGACTGTTTAACAACATCGGCATCGGTAGTTTGCTTAGTAGTTGCTCGCTCAGCTCGCTCCATCCCCTGTACAAGACGGGTTGAATTTTCCATTAACGGTTCACATACCGCGATGACTTCTAAAACTGTTTCTCTAAGCAAGCTAATGAATGCATTAAAGTTTATTGATACCTGACCTATTTCATCTTCAGAGTTAACGGCAAGCTTTGTACTTAATGACCCTTTACCACTTGCTAAAAGACTCAGGTTATTAGCGGCATCACTGGCTGATGAACCAATATTACGTGCAATCCAAATAGCCATAAGCAACAACAGTGTTAATGATACAACCGCAACAACCAGCATTAAGTTAAGTGCATCATCTGAGCGTGCTTTTGTATTAGCAACAAGCTGGAAGAAGCGATCATCTGCTTTTTGCTGCGCACTTTTAAAGCTAGTTAAAACAGCTTCATAAAGGCTTGTTTTAAGCTGAGCCTGTTGTTGTATTTTACTAAAATCAGCCGTGCCATTAACCATACCGTTGGCAATCGTTGCAGATATTTTCTCATAATTAGTCAGTCGCGTTTTTGTGTCGCTATTAATATAAGATGCATTAATTGTTTCTATTGCGTCTATATTCATGATGAGCTGCTGGTAAGTTTCACTCGCTTTTGTTACTAAATCTTGCTCGCCAAACGTTACAGCCTGAGTATATAACTCATCTAACTTTTCTAAAATGCTTACATTAGCCAAGGTTAATTTGGCAACTTTATAAGAAGATTTCTCCATTTCATCAAGTGATATGCGATTTTCGTTCATAGCAAAGTAATTAACCAAAACAATTACTAAGAATGCGATTATCGCTATAGATGTAATTGCATGTATTTTTTTAGTAATGCTGAGGTTTTTAAAAGAGAAACCTGAAGCCATATTAATTTACCCCGTTTAATTATCTATAGTTATTATCGGCTTAAGATACAAAAATGTTAACTTTATTTTTAACTTTTGATGCTTTTTATACATAAAGTTAAATATACAGTAGTATTCTTTCATAAACACTTACAATTGAAATATAGAGTGTTCTACTCAATGTTCAACATTAATCCAAAAAGAGTTGTTTAATATTTTAAATTTTAGGCACAAAAAAACCAGTAACATTGCTGTTACTGGTTTTTATATTTGGTGCGGATGGGGGGACTTGAACCCCCACGCCCGAAAGCACTACCCCCTCAAGGTAGCGTGTCTACCAATTCCACCACATCCGCATTTTTTAAGCTATTGCTTAGCGTTAAGTCTTAAAGCTAACTTGAGGAAAGAGAGCAACTTAACAATTTAAACTAATTAATTTGGTACGTCAGAGCTTTGCTCTTTAGTTGATGTTACTGGAACGTCTTCTTCAACTGGCGTTACAGTTTCAACAGCTGGAGCCGCTTCTAAGTTTTCCCATTCGTCAGTCTTTTTGATTTGACCGGCAGTTAGGTTACCTAAAACAATACTTAGCACAAAAAAGATAGTTGCCAGAGTTGTTGTCGTTTTCGTCATAAAGTTACCGGCTCCTGAAGAACCAAAAACAGTAGACGATGCGCCTGCACCAAATGATGAGCCCATGTCAGCACCTTTACCTTGCTGGATCAAAACCATACCAACAAGCGCTAAAGCTACAATTAAATACACTACTAGTAAAATTTCGTACATCTTATACGGTCCCTTTTGCACTATTGCAGATAGCAGTAAATGATTCTGCTTTTAGACTTGCGCCACCAATTAGGCCGCCATCTATATCTGTTTGTGCAAATAATAATTCGCTATTTTTTTCATTTACGCTACCACCATATAAGATGGTTAGCCCTTGTGCTAAATCGCTGTCTAATGAAGCAATTTTGTCACGGATAAATTTGTGAACACTTTGTGCCTGTTCAGGCGATGCAGTCTTACCTGTGCCTATAGCCCAAACGGGCTCATATGCTATCACAGATTCTTTCAGTGCTGCTACACCTAATTTGTTAATTACTGCGTCAATCTGCGCAGCAACTACCTGTTCTGTTTGCCCGTTTTCTTGCTCTGTTTCACTCTCACCTACGCATAATATAGGTGTTAAACCTACTTGTTGGGCGCGAGCAAATTTTGCGGCTACGGTATCGTTACTTTCTTTGTATATACTGCGGCGCTCTGAATGACCGACCAGTACATATTTTGCACCTAGCTGTTTTACCAACTGGGCATCTACTTCACCAGTAAAGGCACCTGGCGTATTCTCTGAAACTGTTTGTGTCCCAGTAGTTACACCACTTGCAATCATTGCTGATATCAGTGGAAACGGAGGAAATAAAACAATGTTTACTTCAGAAGATTTAACATTGTTAATAGCATCAGACAGTTGCTCAACGAGTTCTAATGAACCATTCATTTTCCAATTGCCTGCGACCATCGCCTTGCGTGTTGCCATTTTTCCACTCCACATTAGAAAGCGGGCGAGATATTAACTCGACTCGCCCAAAGTTACAAGAGGTTATTGTTATCAATCAGTTTGTTTGCTCATAGATTCGACAACCGCTGCTATTTTCTGTGCGCTATCGATAACTATTTTTTCTTGTTCTGCTTCAACCATCACCCTTACAACAGGTTCAGTACCTGACTTACGAAGTAATACACGGCCTTTATCTGCTAAGCTTTGCTCTACTTCAGCCACTGCAGCAAGCACTTCTGGCGCTTGAGTTGGATCGGTACCAGCAGTGTATCGCACGTTAATCATTTTCATTGGGTACTTAGTAAATCCAGCGCCTAAATCTTGAAGTGTACGGTTTTGAGCCACCATAGCAGCAAGTACTTGTAAGCTTGAAATAATGCCATCGCCAGTGCTAATTAAGTCTAGATTTAAAACATGACCTGAGCTTTCGCCGCCTATTTTCCAGCCTTTTTGCTGCAGTAGTTCCATCACATAACGGTCACCCACTTTACTGCGAGCAAAAGCAATGTTTTTAGCTTTTAACGCATTTTCAAGGCCCATATTCGACATTACAGTACCAACAACACCACCACCTAGGTTGTCATCTTGAGCGGCTTGGCAAGCAATAATGTAAACTAAATCATCACCATCAAATACGCGGCCATTATGATCAACCATCATTACCCGGTCGCCATCGCCATCATAAGCGATACCTACATCTGCTTTATGCTCAAGTACTTTTTGCTTTAGTGTATCTACGTGAGTTGCACCACATTCATGGTTAATATTAACCCCATTTGGCTCACACGCATGGGTGATCACCTCTGCACCAAGCTCTCGCATAACTGAAGGTGCTATGTGGTAGGTTGCACCGTTGGCGCAATCTAAAACTATTTTTAGCCCTTCTAGTGATAAGCCTTGTGGAAACTGACTTTTACAAAACTCTATATAACGGCCATCAGCGCTTGATAAGCGTGTTGCTTTACCTAGCTTATCAGAGGCTACACAGGTCATTGGTTCGTCAAGCATGGCTTCAATTTGCAGCTCTACAACATCATCTAGCTTTAGGCCTTGGCCATTAAAAAACTTAATGCCGTTATCGTAATAAGGATTATGGGATGCGCTGATCACAATACCCGCTTCTGCGCGAAACGTTTGCGCTAAATACGCAACGGCAGGCGTTGGCATAGGGCCGAGTAAAATAACATCAATGCCGGCAGCAATTAGACCAGACTCTAATGCAGTTTCAAGCATGTAACCAGAAATACGAGTATCTTTACCAATAATGACTTTTTTTGTGCCATGTTGTGATAATACACGCCCTGCAGCCCAACCTAATTTCATTGCAAACTCAGGATTAATAGGCCCTTGACCTACTAAACCACGCACACCGTCTGTGCCAAAATATTTTCTTTCTTGCATTAAAGTACTCCTTGTTTGCAGGCTTGATATACGCCAAGCACGTCTGCAGTTTCTTTTACATCATGCACACGAATAATATGCGCACCGTTTTGTGCTGCTATTAATGCGCCAGCTAAACTACCAGCTAATCTATCTTTTGTATCTCTGTTGAGTAAATTACCAATCATTGACTTACGTGATAACCCCGCAAGCAGCGGTAAGCCAAGCTGCGCATAGTCATTAAATTGAGCCAATATTTGATAATTGTGTTTAAGTGTTTTTCCAAATCCAAAACCAGGGTCTAATATTAACTGGCTTTGTTTTATACCAGCAGCTTCGCATGCGGCGATACGCTGGTTAAAAAAGTCATTTATCTCGCTTGCTAAATCATCATAATGAGGAGCGTTTTGCATACTTCGCGGTTGTCCTTGCATATGCATTAAGCACACGACTACGTCAGGATACTGAGCAACCACCTCTACTGCACCAGGCTCTTGCAGTGCTCGCACATCATTAACAATATCGGCACCTGCTTCAATGGCTTGACGCATGACTTCAGCTTTACTGGTATCGATTGAAATAACGCAATCACTTTGCTTACGAATAGCATTAATAAGTGGGATAACGCGCTGTAGTTCATCTTCAAGGCTGACATCGGGAGCACCCGGGCGTGTAGATTCACCGCCGATATCTAAAATAGTCGCACCCTCATCAAGTAACTGCATCGCATGATTGAGTGCAGCTGTTGTATTAAAAAACTGGCCTCCATCTGAAAATGAATCAGGAGTAACGTTTACTATCCCCATAATAACGGGTTCGCTGAGTTCAAGCACTCGACCACGTGCAAGGTTAATTTTATTATTCATCGCTAACCCTAAAATATGTTTCTGCAGTGTAATACCAACTCGTTATGATACTTAACCATTTTAAGCGAGGAAAGTAGGACGGTAACAAGGCACGGTTTTCCTATCCAAAGTAGCTAACTTTATTAAACGCATTGGTATAATTTATTAATTACAGCAAACTGATACAAAAAAGCCCCGAACTTCGGGGCTTTTGGATGCGTTATTTTAACGATTATTCCGCTTTATCATCAAGGTTTGTTTCATCTTTTTTAGACTCATCTTGTTTAGAGTCGTCGTTTTTAGATTCGCTAGTTGGTTTTTGTATTTCATCAACAGCTTTATCTTTAGAAACATCTTCCTTTTCAGGTTTAGCTTCATGACGGTCATGCGCATCACGTGGTTCACGTACTGGCTGACGCGCCATTAAATCATCAATCTGTTTCGCATCGATAGTTTCATACTTCATCAGTGCATCTTTCATTGCGTGTAAAATATCAATGTTTTCTTTCAATATTGATTCTGCACGTTGATAGTTGCGGTCTGAGAACAAACGCACTTCTGCATCAATTACTTTGGCCGTTTCGTCCGACATGCTCATAGAACGACCACCGCCGCCACCCATGTACATTTCGTTTTGATCTTCAGCGTAAAGTAATGGACCTAGCTTTTCGCTTAAACCCCATTGTGTAACCATTTTGCGAGCAATGTCAGTTGCACGTTCGATATCGTTACTTGCACCTGTAGTTACTTTATCTTCACCATAAATAATGGCTTCTGCAATACGGCCACCATAGAGGCTAGAAATCATAGACTCAAGCAGCTCTTTAGAGTGACTAACACGGTCTTGCTCTGGTAAATACATCGTCACACCCAGCGCACGGCCACGTGGTATAATAGATACTTTATAAACAGGATCGTGCTCAGGCACCATACGACCAACAATGGCATGGCCTGCTTCATGGTAAGCAGTCATTTCTTTTTCTTGCTCACTCATCACCATGGTCTTGCGTTCAGCACCCATCATGATTTTATCTTTTGCAGCGTCAAATTCAGCCATACTAACAACACGTTTATTACCACGTGCTGCATAAAGAGCCGCTTCATTCACTAAGTTAGCAAGATCAGCACCTGAGAAACCAGGTGTACCACGAGCAATCACTGCCGCTTCAACGTTATCACCTAACGGTACTTTACGCATGTGTACTTTTAGAATTTGCTCACGACCACGAATATCTGGTAAGCCAACCACAACTTGACGGTCAAAACGACCAGGGCGAAGTAATGCTGGATCTAGAACATCCGGACGGTTAGTCGCAGCAATAACAATAATACCTTCATTGCCTTCAAAGCCATCCATCTCAACTAGCATTTGGTTAAGCGTTTGCTCACGTTCATCGTGACCGCCGCCCATACCTGCACCACGCTTACGACCTACTGCGTCGATTTCATCGATGAAGATGATACAAGGCGCTGCTTTTTTAGCTTGTTCGAACATGTCACGTACACGTGATGCACCAACACCCACAAACATTTCAACAAAATCAGAACCTGAAATAGTAAAAAACGGTACTTTTGCTTCACCGGCAACCGCCTTCGCAAGTAATGTTTTACCTGTACCAGGAGGGCCAACCATAAGTACGCCCTTAGGAATACTACCGCCTAATTTTTGAAACTTAGAAGGGTCACGTAAAAAGTCCACCAGCTCGGTTACATCGTCTTTGGCTTCATCACAACCTGCTACATCAGCAAAGGTCGTTTTAACTTGATCTTCACTCATTAAGCGGGCTTTACTCTTACCAAATGACATGGCTCCTTTGCCACCGCCACCTTGCATCTGACGCATGAAGAAAATCCACACACCAATTAGCAGTATCATAGGGAACCAAGAAATGAAAATGCTTGCTAAAAACGATTGTTCCTCAGGTTTTACACCTTTGACATTTACATCGCTTTTTAACAAATCATTTAAAATATCTTTATCATAAATCGGCATAATCGTTTGAAAACGCTCGCCACTATTTTTTATGCCAGTAATTGTGCCACTGCCACTTTCAATAGACACTTCTTGTATAGAGCCACTACGGGCATCTTTAACAAATTGACTGTAACTTGTTTGACGATCAACTTGATCGCCGCCATTAAAGCTCTGAAATACTGACATAAGCACAACTGCAATAACCAGCCAGAGTATTAGATTTTTCGCCATATCGCTCAAGGGGTTAACCTCTTGTATCCAATTAATTTAAATTCAACTAAACGCCAAGCAACTGTACTACAGTTTGTATCCAGTCGCTACTATATATACTTCCCGAGAACGGGGACGCGAGGCATCCGGTTTACGTATCTTCACTGCTTTAAAACTATTACGTACATCTTGCAAATACTGATCAAAGCCTTCACCTTGGAATACTTTAACAATAAACGCGCCATTTTTCTTTAAAACTTGGTGACACATATCAAGCGCAAGCTCAACCAAGTACATACTACCGGCCTGATCAACCGAGTTATTACCACTCATGTTAGGTGCCATATCAGACAATACCACATCTACATTTTTACCATCAATGCGTTTTAACAGCGCATCAAGTACAGCTTCTTCACGAAAGTCTCCTTGTAAAAAGTCAACACCCGCTAATGAATCCATAGGTAAAATATCACACGCAACCACTTGGCCTTTGTCACCTACTTTTTCTGCTAAGTATTGTGACCAACTCCCTGGAGCTGCGCCTAAATCAACTACTGTCATTGCTGGACGCAATAACTTATCTCTGTTTTGAATTTCGTCTAATTTGAAAACAGCTCGAGAGCGCCAGCCTTTTTTTTGCGCTTCTTGAACATATTTATCATCAAAATGTTCTTTAAGCCAACGCTGTGAACTGGCTGACTGTTTTTTATTTGTCATAAATTAACACGCAACTAATTAGTAATATTCTCTAGATGGCGTTAGAATACCCTTAATTCAAGCCATATTCAGCAAAATTTGTAATATCATGACATTATCAAACAAACAAAAGCAGTTTTTAAAAGGCCAGGCACATAGCCTTAAGCCTGTAGTTTTACTAGGTTCTAACGGTTTAACCGAAGGCGTAGTAGTTGAAATCCAAAGCGCATTAGAAATTCACGAATTAATTAAAGTGAAAGTGCCAACTGACGATCGTGAAACAAAAAAGCTTATTTTTGATGCCATTGTTCGCGAAACAGGGGCCACCAAATTACAAACAATTGGTCATACGATTGTGCTTTACCGTCAAAGCCCAGAGAAAAAAATTCAGTTACCTCGCGGCTAATAGTCCGTTGTAAAGCTATAAAAAAACCAGCCGCGGC
>NZ_PNDK01000046.1:0-486 GCF_005887265.1 Pseudoalteromonas sp. S1608 | reverse complement strand
ATAAAGCAGATTTGTTTAATATTATATACTTAGGATTTAAGACCACTTATAAGAAAGTGGTCGGCGATGCAGGATTTGAACCTGCGACCCCTTGGACCCAAACCAAGTGCGCTACCAAACTGCGCTAATCGCCGATATTCTTTTTTTGCAAATTGGGGTGACTGATGGGGCTCGAACCCACGACAACCGGAATCACAATCCGGGGCTCTACCAACTGAGCTACAATCACCACGGCATTACAGTGTTTTCAAAATGGCGCACCCAGAAGGATTCGAACCTTCGACCGACGCCTTAGAAGGGCGTTGCTCTATCCAGCTGAGCTATGGGCGCATCGAAAACTTCATAGTTCACTAGTAAGTTAGATTGTTATGAGTAAACATAAAAATGGTCGGCGATGCAGGATTTGAACCTGCGACCCCTTGGACCCAAACCAAGTGCGCTACCAAACTGCGCTAATCGCCGATACTTACTATTGTCAGCCAGAGC
>NZ_PNDK01000045.1:0-34142 GCF_005887265.1 Pseudoalteromonas sp. S1608 | reverse complement strand
TATTGATTTGATACCAACGCCTACTTAAGCGGAAAAATATTGTTGGCTAAAATGTTGAACGCAGTGAAAACAGCCAACTGTATTTTTTCCGTTTGAAGGTCTTGATAGCTATTTATTGACCACCAAATTTTCTCTAGCTATGGGGTCTCCATGCAGGATAATCGTTTCTATATTGTTCCACGATTCTATAGAGTCTAAAGGATTAGCTTTAAGCAACAAAAGGTTAGCAATTTTGCCAACTTCTACAGTGCCATAATCTTTATCAATTCTGAATTGTTTAGCATTATTAATGGTTGCCGCTGCGAGTACTTCTTCCAGCGATAGCCCTGCGGTAACCATAGCTTTCATTTCTTGGTAGGTTGTCAGTCCAGGTTGATTAGCAAAACTAGGACTTCCAGGGAAGTCCGAAGCCAATAAAATAGGATGGTTAGAACTTCTTAAATATTGAATGACTTTATTGCCTTTTCCTATTCGGCCATATAAAAATGCATCTGAAATTGATTGATCAGGCATTCCTTCAAAGCCAATTCGAAGCTCTTCTTTGAACCATTGCGCTTCAGTAGTTTTATACCAATCAATAAGTGACTTAGGTGTAATGGATGAAAATTCAGGAGAATTAACAATAATAGGGAGCATTACTTCACCTAAGCCAGCAATCACTCTTTGTGTTGGCATATAACCTACTTCGTCATTGATCATTTTATCCAGTGTGTTAGATATTTCTTTAGGTATATTTTGTTCGCGATTATATTGCCCCCAATTCCACATACCATGAGCGATAATATCAACATCTGCGGCAAGTGCTAATTGTTGCATATCTAAGGCATTAGCATGAGCGACTATCAGTAAATTAGACTTTTCAGCAGCTAATTTAATGCGTTGTAGTGTGTTAGTTGAAAGTGTTGCCCATTGGTTAGCATTACCATAACCGTCTTCAAAATAAAGCTTTATACACGAAGCACCTGAATCGGCAACTTTCCCAATTAACCTTTCTACAGAGTTCTTTGCAGTTGCTTCTGCGCTTTCATCAATTAAATAAGTAAACATTGATCTTGATAGATCGTCTGTTTTCTCTATATATGGAAAGGTGTTTTTTGATGTTAATACTTCGCAGCGAAAATAATCAGGGTGATGAGGCGCAGAAGTAAAATGATTGAAACTCACTCCCGGGTTCGGATCAAGTATTTGAGTTACCCCATAAAATAAAAAACTTCTTGGCTGTTGTTCAAAATATGCTTGTGCGAGTTTCGGGTTTTTAGCCGCCACTGGCTCAACACCAAACCCCATACCTGGGATTGACGATACATGTGCATGGCTATCCATAAGACCTGGCGTTAAAAATTTACCTAAACCATTTATTTTAAGATCGTAAGATGTAATCTTTTTGCTCGTTATTTCGGTAATTCGTCCATCACTTATTAATACATTCATCTGAACTTTTGGATCTTGCAAATGAGATGAAACGATAGTGACATTTTCTATTAGAACTTTTTTTTCCGCTAATGAAGCAAAAGAAAACAAAGAAATTGAGAATAATAATACTTTAAGCATGATACTTCCATGTGAGACTAATTGAATAGCTAACACTTTCCATAACCGGTTTGTGAGACTCTTTCACAAATCCGGTTCATGGTTTTGTTATGTCATTTTGCTTCGTATACTTATATTCACAAGATACAACAGCTCCACACAAACCACTAAGAACAAGCAAAGAGACAGCGCTAACGACACTCCATATACTCCCAATTATTGCAATACCGCTATTATCTGGGGTGTTAAAAGACATTGTCGCTCCACCTAGCTCCTTTGTCATCGTTTCCGAACCGAGGAATGGAATCGCAATAATTAGAAAAAAAGTTATCAAAAACAATAGATAACTGAGTACACCAATTAATCTTGTGGCGAACAATAGGGGTTTTAAATTCTCAGATTTCAATGTTGAATAGGGGTAAAGTTTCATTAAAAGTTCCTTTTTTAGTTAAAAACACTATTAGCTAGTATGAGACATAACAACTTTGTATCCGACATTTGTCGTTTTATAAACCGACAAATGTCTAAATATTACAATTAATCTAATGTAACCAGCGAATAAGCACATGTAAACAATTAGTTACCTCTCACCTAAATTTACGGAATGTAGAAAAACACCAAAATGGTAGAGATCAGTAATATTGAACAAAGGAGTAATGCACTAATAAATAAAAAATATAGACTTTTTCGTTTGACCTTTAACCTCGAACCTTTTCCCTTTAAGCTTTGCCCCACAAAAAAGCCGCTGTTAATTACAAACAGCGGCTTTCTTTCTAAAGCTTATAGCAAAAAACTGACAGCTAGTACTTTAAGCTTTACCAATCACTTCAAGTCCACCCATGTATGGGCGTAATACTTCTGGTACGACTACTGAGCCGTCGGCTTGTTGGTAGTTTTCTAGTATTGCTACAAGTGTACGCCCTACCGCTAAACCCGAGCCGTTTAGTGTGTGTAAAAGCTCTGGTTTTTTAGCGCCTTCACGACGAAAACGTGCTTGCATACGGCGTGCTTGGAAATCAACCATGTTTGAACAAGACGAAATTTCGCGATAGGTGTCTTGCGCTGGTAACCATACTTCTAAATCGTAGGTTTTAGCTGCGCCGAAGCCCATATCGCCCATACATAAAATCACTTTACGGTATGGCAATTCAAGCGCTTGTAAAATTTGCTCTGCATGGCCTGTTAGCTCTTCGAGTGCTTGCATTGAATCTTCTGGTTTTACAAGCTGAACTAGTTCAACTTTATCAAACTGGTGCTGACGGATTAAACCGCGTGTATCGCGACCGTAGCTGCCTGCTTCACTTCTAAAACATGGCGTGTGCGCTGTTAAGCGAATTGGTAAATCGCTTTCTTCGTAAATTTCATCACGTGCGCTGTTTGTAAGCGGTACTTCTGCCGTAGGAATAAGGCTAAAGCCAGCTTGCTGCTCGCCATCATCATTCACTAGGCCTAATGTGTGGAATAAATCACCCGCAAACTTAGGTAATTGGCTGGTGCCGTAAAGGCTTGCACTATTAACTAAGTACGGTACATACATTTCTGTGTAGCCGTTTGTGTCTGTGTGGGTATCTAGCATGTATTGGGTAAGTGCTCGGTGCATACGTGCTACTTGGCCGCGCATTACTGTAAAACGTGCGCCACTAATTTTAACGCCCATTTCAAAGTCTAAGCCGTTTAGGTCTTGCCCTACGTCAACGTGATCTTTTACCTCAAAGTCGTATTTTTTAGGGGTGCCCCACGTTAAAATTTCTACGTTGTCGTCTTCGTCAGCGCCTTCTGGTACCGACTCATCCGGTAAATTTGGAATTGCTAAGGCAATTTGTTTAATTGCTTCTAACACTTCATCTTGTTCAGCTTTAGCTGCGTCTAATTCGCTGCCTAAGTTAGCAACTGCGTCTAGCAATGGCTGTGCGTCTTCGCCTTTTGCTTTAGCTTGACCAATGGCTTTAGCACTGGCGTTACGTTGACTTTGAAGTTCTTGCGTTTTTACTTGTAATGTTTTGCGTTTTTCTTCAAGTTCAGTCACTACCGCTACATCTAGTTCATAACCACGTGCGGCTAAACGTGCTGCAGTTTGTTCGACATCTTGACGTAAATATTTAGAATCTAACATGTTAGTTTTTTAACCTTTTTGCATTACTAGCTGAAGGCCCAGCCAAGCCATAAAAATACACACCATCACGTTTAAGATGATATTGAGGGCCATTTTAATAAAGTGACCTTGTTGTAATAACAACAACGAATCCATTGAGAATGTTGAAAAGGTGGTTAACGCACCTAAAAAGCCAATTCCGATGAGGGTTTTAGCGGGACTAACGGCAATAACCTGCTTATCGATTAAACCGTACAAAATGCCCATCAACAATGAACCCAGAATATTAACCGTCAACGTGCCAAAAGGGAATCCCCTACCGAGGAGTTTTAGCATGGTTTCGCTAATAAAAAACCGTAAACAAGCTCCTGACGCTCCGCCAAGGGCTATCATCATGTAAAGTTTAATCATGCTCATAACGTTTTACTGGGCTTTGTGCGTCGCGCTCTTTTAAATAATCGAGCTTTTGTTTAATTTTTTGCTCAAGTCCACGATCACTTGGCTGATAGTATTGTTTGTCATCCATTTCTGGCGGTAGATATTTTTCGCCAGCAGCAAATGCACCCTCTTCGTTATGCGCATAACGATACTCTGCACCATACCCTAAGTCTTTCATTAAGTTGGTGGGGGCGTTGCGTAAATGCTCTGGTACGGGGTAGCTTGGCTGATTTTTAGCATCGTCTTTGGCTTGATTAAACGCCATATAAACCGCATTGCTTTTAGGTGCGCTAGCCAAGTACAAAGTGGCCTGTGCAATGGCGCGCTCACCTTCACTGGGGCCAACACGTTGGAATATATCCCATGCGTTTAAAGCCACTTCCATCGCTCGTGGATCGGCGTTGCCTATGTCTTCGGTGGCAATTGCTAATAAGCGCCTTGCAACATACAGCGGGTCGCCGCCACCGGCTAAAATACGGCAGTACCAATAAAGCGCACCATCGGGTGAACTGCCTCGCACCGATTTATGAAACGCCGAAATTAAATCGTAAAATTCATCGCCGCCTTTATCGTATTTCGCTAAATGCGTAGGGAGTACTTGGCTGAGTACCTGTTCATCAACATGAAATTGGCCGTTTTGCTCAGTGGTTAAATCGACTGCTTGCTCGAGTAAATTAAGCACTTTACGAGCATCGCCACCACTTGCTTGGCATAGCGCCTGTTTGGCGTTATCTGCAATCACGATGTGTTTTTGGCTTAATTGCTCATCTTGTTTAAGTGCACGCTCTATTACCGTGTATAAATCGCTTTCTTGCAAGGATTTTAATACATACACCCTTGCACGAGACAAAATCGCATTGTTAAGTGCAAACGAGGGGTTTTCGGTGGTGGCGCCTACAAATATAAAAGTGCCATCTTCAATGTGGGGTAAAAAGGCGTCTTGCTGAGATTTATTAAAGCGGTGTACTTCATCAACAAACATTAAAGTACGCTGGCCACGGCTTTGTAAGTTATCGCGCGCTTGGGTTACGCTATCGCGAATATCTTTTACGCCCGCCGTTACTGCCGACATTTGAATTAGTTCAGCGTCGGCATGGTTGGCAATAATTTGCGCTAGCGTAGTTTTACCTACCCCCGGCGGCCCCCATAAAATTAAACTATGGCAACGCCCTGCAACAATAGCTTGATGCAGCGGCTTGTCGCTACTTAGTAAATGCTGTTGCCCTATGTAATCGTTAAGCGATAAAGGGCGCATACGCGCAGCGAGTGGGCGTACATCGGGCCCAAAGTTAAAACCTAAATTACTCACCGTTACTCTGATCGTCTATTTCTACACCCGCTGGCGGGGTAAATTCAAAAGTTGTTTTATCAAGCTCAGTATTAACCTGTGCATTGCTAAATGTAAACGCAGATAGCTGGCCTGAGTTATCTTTAACTACCAGTTTTGCAAGCCCTTGCTCGTTATCAGCAAAAGTAATATCAAGCTGCTCTACTTGGCTTTCTACGCCTTTATTTGGGGTAATGCTAAAGCCTAAATCGGTGGCATGCACGCTGTATTTTTCCCATTGCGCAGGGTCTTTAGAGGTGAGCAATATAAACGGTGTAGAATCAATTAAACCGCTGGTTTTCATAATGGTTACTTGCTCAGCAAAGCTATCAAAGTAATAGGTTTTATCGCCGTTTGACACAAATAAGGTGTCGTCTGGGTTAGTTTGCTGCCAGCGAATCATCAATGGCTGTTGCAGCGCAATATTGCCTTGGCCTTGCATTACCAGTTGGCCTTCACCGTCGGTTACGTTTTGTTTAAATTGTGCTTTAAAGCTTTTTAAGGTCGATAACTTGTCTTGTAATGCTTGGCTGTCGTCAGCAAAACTGGGCATAGCAACTAAACTGCCCAATACCAATAATAAACTACTTAATTTTTTCATTAATTTGCTCCATTAGGTACTAATACATCGCGCGCGCCGTTATGTCCTGGTGCACTCACGATACCTGATGTTTCCATTTGTTCTACTAAACGTGCAGCACGGTTATAGCCTACACGTAATTTACGTTGTACTGATGATACCGACACTTTACCGGTTTCTATTACAAAGGCGACCGCTTCGTCATATAACGGATCTGACTCTTCATCGCCATTTTCGCTGGCCTCCCCTGGTAATAAAATGTCTTCAGTGGCATCGCCATTTAAAATTTCATCTATGTAATTTGGTTTAGCACGAGCTTTCCAATCGTTTACTACGGCATGTACTTCATGGTCGTCTACAAACGCGCCATGCACACGCTCTGGCACACTGGTGCCTGGCGGTAAATAAAGCATGTCACCCATGCCTAATAAGTTTTCTGCGCCTTGTTGATCAAGTATGGTGCGCGAATCTATTTTACTTGATACCTGAAACGCCATACGTGTAGGTATATTCGCTTTAATCAAACCGGTTATTACATCAACCGACGGACGCTGCGTTGCTAAAATTAAATGAATACCCGCAGCACGCGCTTTTTGCGCAATACGAGCAATTAACTCTTCAACTTTTTTACCAACAATCATCATCATGTCGGCAAATTCGTCAATAACCACCACTATGCTAGGTAATTTGTCTAGCTCATCAGGGCCGTCTTTCATGCCATCGGTGTCTTTAAATAATGGATCCATAATTGGGTAGCCCGCTTCTTTGGCTTCCATTACTTTTTGGTTGTACCCTTTTAAGTTACGCACACCTAAAGCCGACATCAGCTTATAGCGGCGTTCCATTTCACCTACACACCAACGCAGCGCGTTAGCGGCTTCTTTCATGTCGGTTACAACTTCACATAATAAATGCGGAATGCCTTCGTATACTGAAAGCTCAAGCATTTTCGGGTCAATCATGATCATACGAACATCTTCAGGGCCCGATTTATACAGTAAGCTTAATATCATTACATTAACGCCCACTGACTTACCTGAACCTGTTGTACCGGCCACTAATAAATGTGGCATTTTACCTAAGTCGGCACACACAGGTTGCCCTGCAATATCTTTACCTAGCACCATGGTTAATGGCGAGGGATTTTGCTCAAACTTAGGCGCGTTTATGACTTCTGATAAACGTACAATTTCACGGTATTTATTAGGCAACTCAATACCGATATAGGTTTTACCTGGAATAACTTCAACCACGCGCACACTAATTGCCGAAAGTGAACGCGCTAAATCTTTTGACAGCCCAGTAATTTTAGACACCTTAATACCCGGTGCTAAATCAAGCTCAAAACGAGTCACAACAGGCCCTGGGTAAACTCCAACCACGGTTGCTTGCACGTTAAAATCGAGTAGTTTTGTTTCTACAAGGCGCGATACACTATCAAGCTCTTCTTGCGAAATTGGGTTTTTTGCTTTGTCGGGTCTGTCGAGTAAATCTAATGATGGCAATGGCCCCGGAGGTGGCTCTTGCTCTAATAATTGCTCAAACTTCTCTTTGGCAGTTGGCGGCGGTTGAAACCCTGATTTTGGCTTGTTAATTGGCCTTGCTGGTGAAACCACGGTTGTGGCTGGTTTTTCAGGTTCAACCACTGGGCTTTGATCAAGCGCATTAAGTGCTGCCTCTGTGTCCATAGGTTCATCGTCTATGGCGCTAAAGCTAATTTCTTGATCGAGTATTTGGTCGAGTTCGTCAAACGGCATAAACTCGTCGTCTTGAGGAGCATTAACCTTAGTTGCAGGTTTATCGATTGCTTTGGGTTTGTCTGCTGTTTTATTAGCAAGTTCAGGTTCTTGTTGGCGTGTGTCGTCTTCAAAATAGGCATCGGGTTGCTCGTCTTGAACTTTACCTGCAATGCGTTCGCGTTGCATCCAACCGCGAGCATAGGTAACCAAAAAGCGGTATAACCTAACAATTAAATCACCCAAGTAATCAACAAATTGTACCCACGACACACCCGTTAATAGGGTTAATCCTGCAAAAAAGAAACACAGCAGTAAAATAGAGGTACCGGTAAAATTAAACGCAGGCATCATCGCCGATGCAATCACATCGCCCACCACCCCACCGGATGAAAAATTATAAATATCGTCAAAATTAATACTGCTGATAGCGGTGGCTGAGGTAATAAACAGCGCAAAGCCAATAATACGTAATCCAAGTGTGGTGTAATCGAGTTGCAAAATACGGTGTGGCTGCTTAAACACTAAATAGCCAAGCAGCTGAATAGCCGCTGGCACAAAATAGGCAAGCCAGCCAAAGGTAAGTAATAGTATGTCGGCCACCCACGCGCCCGCTGTACCCGTAATATTTTGTACATTGGTAAATTCACCCGTTTGCGACCAAGCAGGATCGGCAGGATGAAAACTAATTAAAGCACATAAAATAAATACCGCTGCAAAGGTGCTGACGATCAGCCCCGTTTCTAATAGTCTTTGTACACCGTTTAGGCGCATAATTACCTATCCCTCATTATTATTTTTTACACTCACTTGGCAATAGAATACCTTAGCAGGAAATGTATTTTGATGCACTTTATCTTAACCATGATGGCCTGATTATGAACAAGTTTTTATTATTTAGTCGTACACTCATTAAAAAAGCAAAGTTGGCTGCAACAATAAAAGTATATTAAAGGCTGTTACTTTATCATTAAGCAACAAAAGGACGGATCACCACGCCTTCTTCACCTTTTACTTCTTCCATGACTACGTAGGTACGACTTTCACTCACATTGGGCAGCTTTAATAATATATCACCGAGTACGCCTCGGTATTCTGACATATCGTTAACCCGGGTTTTTAATAAAAAGTCGAAATTACCCGAAACCAAATGACATTCTATAATTTCTTCGTGCTTTCTAACAGCAGCACTGAACTCTTCAAACACGTCGGGCGATGTTTTGGTAATGGTTACTTCCACATACACAGAAAGCCCTTGACCAAGCTTGGCAGGATCAACCACGGCTTTATAGCCTAAAATATACCCTTCTCGCTCTAGCTTTTTCACTCGCTCTAGACAGGGCGTGGCGCTTAGGCCAACTCGTCGGGCCAGTTCAACATTTGACAGGCGGCCATCAAGTTGTAATTCGACTAAAATTTTGCGATCAATACGGTCTAATAAGTTATGCATGGCTTTTTAGTTTTTTATTCTAATAAAATTAATTTTACAGATACTAACACTACAAAGGGCTTAAAAAAAGGTGAGACACACTACCCTAGCATGAATATAATAGTGGAAAATTTTTATCCCGTTCTAACAAGGCAAAATTATGATTATTGGTGTACCTAAAGAAATTAAAAACCACGAGTACCGTGTAGGTATGGTTCCTGCGAGTGTTCGCGAACTTGTAAATCACGGCCACCAAGTGATTGTTGAAACGAATGCTGGTATGGGCATTGGTTTTACAAATGATGATTATGTTCAAGCAGGCGCTGAAATTTTAGAAACAGCTGCTGACGTTTTTGCAAAAGCAGAAATGATCATCAAGGTAAAAGAGCCACAAGCTGTTGAGCGTGCAATGTTACGTGAAGACCAGATTCTTTTCACTTACCTTCACCTTGCACCGGATCTTCCACAAACTGAAGACCTTGTTAAAAGTAAAGCAATCTGTATTGCGTATGAAACTGTGACTGATTCACGCGGTGGTTTACCACTTTTAGCGCCAATGAGTGAAGTTGCTGGTCGTATGTCTATTCAAGCAGGTGCACAAGCGCTAGAAAAAGCTAACCACGGTCGTGGTATGTTACTAGGTGGTGTACCAGGTGTTGAGCCAGCTAAAGTAGTTGTTATTGGCGGCGGCATGGTTGGTCGTAGCGCTGCACAAATGGCCGTTGGCCTAGGTGCTGAGGTTGTAGTACTTGACCGCAACATCGACGTATTACGTGCACTAGACGCACAGTTTGGTAACAAAGTTAAAGCTATTTACTCAACAGCTGACGCGCTTGAGAAGCACGTACTTGAAGCTGACCTAGTAATTGGTGGTGTACTTATCCCAGGTGCTGCTGCACCTAAACTAGTAACTGCTGAACACATTAAAGCAATGAAGCCTGGCGCTGCAATTGTTGACGTTGCAATCGACCAAGGTGGTTGTATTGCTACGTCTAAAGCAACTACGCACGCTGATCCTACTTTCATCGTTGATGAAGTTGTTCACTACTGTGTTGCTAACATGCCAGGTGCTGTTCCACGTACATCTACGTTTGCACTTAACAATGCAACATTACCGTTTATCATTAACCTTGCAAACAAAGGTTACAAAAAGGCACTACTAGATGACGCTCACTTCTTAAAAGGCTTAAACGTACTTAAAGGCCAAGTAACTTACAAAGAAGTAGCTGAAGCGTTCAACATGGAATATGTTGACCCACGCACTGCAGTAGAAAACGCGTAACTATTATTGTTACCGTTTATACCTAAGTCATCATTAGGTATAAGCATTAAAAAAGCAGCTAATTAGCTGCTTTTTTTGTATCTACATTTTAGGGTCTGTGGTCAACAGACCCTAATGCTATATAAATCGTTTAATAATAAAGTCGACTTTTACACGCTTAGCTTGACCAAGCAGTTTTTTAACTGGCTGCGGGTAATCGCTCATGGTTTCTAAATCATCAGGGCCGGTTAAACGACGACAATGTTTTAAAATTTCTTGGCGTTCATTATCAATATCGCGCATTATCGTTTGCTCAGGGTCTTCTATCAGAATACCATTTTCGATATCTAGCCCCCATGCACGCGGATTTAAATTATGCCCGCTAAGTAAATGCACTTTACGGTCACAACAAATCCCTTTTAAATGAAACGAGTTACTCTCGTGTTTCCACAGGTAAACGTTTAAGTTGCCATTATCTATGTGGCGTTTTTGCGATTTTACAAATTTATGCAAAATAGTTTCGTATAAATACGGTAATGCACCAATTTTACTAAACGGCTCGCTAGGTGGCAGGTAAAAATCGTTTGCGGTTTTATCGCCCACCACAATAGTGACTTGTTTACCTTGCTTTAATAAGCGACGCAAAGAGCGCATTAAAGGAGCCGGGAAATTAAAATACGGCGTGTATAACACCAACTCTTGCTCCGTAGTGTCAAACAGCGCTTTGATTAAGCGATTAAGTTCGTTATTACGACGGCCTAAACCCAAGAACAAACGAATGCCCATTGCATGAGTATTCAAGTTCTGCGCACTTTTATAGCTTGCCGATTTAAGCTCACGCATAAGTTGCTTTTGTTCAAGTTTAAAGTCAGCCATGCGTTTAAGCGGTCGTTGATCAATTCTTGGAACTGCTTCAGAGCTCAATAAGGTTGATTCGATAAAGTCGACTACTGAGTCACATAACTCGCTTTGCGAAACTAAAAAGTAGCGATCAAGTCGGTATCGGTCGCTATATTGCAAATACACATTGTTTAAACTGGCACCGCTATATAGTAGTGTGTCGTCAATAACAAAGCCTTTTAAATGCAACACCCCAAACAGTTCTTTGGCTTTTACGGGAACACCATACACTTGAACGTTTGAATTAAACTTCTCTAAGCTATCGCAATATAAACTTGCATTGCCCTCTGACTTTTCTGCGCCAATTAAACCGCGTTGCGCGCGATGAAAATCAACCAGTACTTTAATTTCAAGCGAAGGGTTAGCTAACGATGCACTGTGTAGTGCGGCTAAGATTTCACGACCCGCTTCATCATCTTGTAAGTAAAGTGTGGTGATATAAATTCGTTTTTTTGCGTTGGCAATTAAATCTAACAATTGCGTACGGTATTCTTGCGCATTGGTTAAGACGTTAACGTCTTTTGAAGTCAACCCAAATGCGGGTTTCTCTTGCCAAAATAACATAGTTGCCTATTCACTTAGGTCACATAATTAAGCAGTGACAAATCAAAATTAGTTAAAAGATAACAAAAAAAATCAGGCTGGTCATGAATTAACGTCGTTTTATTGGCTAACAGTCTATTTATTAGTCGAGCACTGCTTGTAAGTCATTTGCTAGTACACATTAATGAACAGCTTCGGAATTTGCGAAAAAAAATAATCTCATCTTTTATTTACTTCCTGCTTGTTTTTCTTAGAATCGGGCGCATTAAAACCGTATTAAACGTTTAGGAAAAGATCATGACTGAAGCAAAACATTGTAAGTTACTTATTTTAGGTTCGGGCCCTGCTGGCTACACAGCCGCAGTTTACGCTGCACGTGCTAATTTAAACCCTGTTTTAATTACAGGTATTCAACAAGGTGGCCAGCTAACAACCACTACTGAAGTTGAAAACTGGCCTGGCGATGCACACGGTTTAACCGGCCCTGCATTAATGGATCGTATGAAAGAGCATGCAGAACGCTTTGAAACTGAAATTGTGTTCGACCACATCAACAAAGTTGACGTATCTAAGCGCCCTTTCACACTAACTGGTGACCAAGGTACTTACACATGTGATGCTTTAATTATTGCAACCGGTGCCTCTGCGAAATATTTAGGCTTAGAGTCTGAGACTAATTTCCAAGGTCGTGGTGTTTCTGCTTGTGCAACCTGTGACGGGTTTTTCTATAAAGGCCAAAAAGTAGCGGTTGTTGGTGGTGGTAACACGGCTGTTGAAGAAGCGTTATACCTGTCTAACATTGCTGATGAAGTTCATGTTATCCACCGTCGTGATAGTTTCCGTAGTGAAAAAATTCTTGCAGACCGCCTTGCTGAAAAAGCAGCAAACGGTAACGTTGTAATGCACTACAACCGTACACTTGATGAAGTGCTTGGTGACCAAATGGGTGTGACCGGCGTTCGCATCAAAGATGTGGCATCAGATGCTACTGAAGAACTTGATTTAGCGGGTGTATTTATTGCCATTGGCCATAAGCCAAACACCGATATGTTTGAAGGTCAGCTAGAAATGAAAGACGGCTACCTAGTGGTTGAATCTGGTCTTAACGGTAATGCAACTCAAACAAGTGTGCCAGGCGTATTTGCTGCCGGTGATGTGTCTGATCATATTTACCGTCAAGCTATCACCTCTGCCGGTACTGGCTGTATGGCTGCACTTGATGCAGAACGCTTTTTAGATAACCTATAAGCATACATAGCATACTTTTGGGGCTGAATTTTCAGCCCTTTTTTGTGCCCAAACATTACGCCCGAAATAATTGCACTCGCACCAATATTCACTAAACTTATAGTTGAAATTAGTCTTATTTATACAATTAATGGCTCAGGTGCGATAGGATCTAAGGGTGAGCAACAAATACCGTCAAATTATATAAGTAAAACTAGCTATAATTATCGTCAGGAATAAAAGCTTTATTCATTTAGGCATTACTAGAAACTGTAAAATCAGTTAAAATGCTTAACTTCATATCAAGTAAATTACCGAGAGTTTTCTATGAGTTTGTATACAAAATATATGGAAGAAATCCAAACCCGTAAAACGGAGCTTGGATTAAGCCCACAACCAATCGATAGCGCTGAACTAGTATCAGAAATAATTAATCAAATTAAAGATACTAATAACGAGCACCGTAAAGATTCACTGCATTTCTTTATTTTTAATACTTTACCTGGAACAACCAGTGCTGCGGGCGTTAAAGCACAGTTTCTAAAAGAAATCATTTTAGGTGAAGAGCACGTTGCAGAGATCACTCCAGAATTTGCATTCGAACTACTTTCACACATGAAAGGCGGCCCATCGATTGAAATGCTAATTGATTTAGCCTTTGCTGATGACGCAAAAATCGCAGCACAAGCTGCAGAAGTACTGAAAACTCAGGTATTCTTATACGATGCAGATATGGAGCGCATTAAAGCGGCCTACGAATCAGGTAACCCAATTGCTAAAGAATTACTAGAGAGCTTCTCAAAAGCTGAATTCTTCACAAAACTACCTGACATCGAAGAAAAAATCGAAGTAGTAACTTACATTGCTGGTGAAGGCGACATCTCAACTGATTTACTGTCTCCAGGTAACCAAGCACACTCGCGTGCTGACCGTGAATTACACGGTAAGTGCATGATCACTGAAGAAGCACAACAAGAAATTGTTGCCCTTCAAAAGAAACACCCTAACGCTAAAGTAATGCTTATTGCTGAAAAAGGCACCATGGGCGTTGGTTCATCACGTATGTCTGGTGTGAATAACGTAGCACTTTGGGCTGGTAAACAAGCAAGTCCATACGTTCCTTTCATCAACATTGCACCTGTTGTTGCAGGTACTAACGGTATTGCACCAATCTTCTTAACAACGGTTGATGTAACTGGCGGTATTGGTCTTGACCTTAAAAACTGGGTTAAGAAAGTAGATGCAGACGGCAATACAGTAACTGATGCAAATGGTGACGCTGTGCTTGAAGAAGCCTACTCTGTTGCTACTGGTACTGTGCTAACAATCAATACTAATGAGAAAAAGCTTTATAACGGTGATAAAGAGCTTGTTGATATTTCATCAGCATTCACACCGCAAAAAGTTGAATTCATGAGAGCTGGCGGTTCTTACGCAGTTGTATTCGGTAAAAAACTACAAACGTTTGCTGCTGAAACTCTTGGCATTGAAACGCCGCTTGTTTATGCACCTTCAAAAGAAATTTCACACGAAGGCCAAGGCTTAACAGCGGTTGAAAAAATCTTTAACCGTAACGCGGTAGGTGTACTATCAGATACGCCACTTCACGCTGGCTCAAATGTTCGTGTTAAAGTGAACATCGTTGGTTCGCAAGATACAACCGGTCCAATGACAGCGCAAGAATTAGAAGCCATGGCTGCTTCAACGATTTCACCTCTTGTTGATGGTGCCTATCAATCTGGTTGTCATACAGCATCAGTATGGGATAGCAAAGCACAAGCAAACATTCCTAAACTAATGGCGTTTATGAATAAGTTTGGTTTGATCACTGCACGTGACCCGAAAGGCGTTTACCATGCAATGACTGACGTTATTCACAAAGTATTGAACGACATTACAATTGATGATCGCGCTATCATCATTGGTGGTGACTCGCATACACGTATGTCTAAAGGCGTTGCCTTTGGTGCCGATTCAGGTACTGTTGCTGTTGCACTTGCAACCGGTGAATCTGCGATGCCGATTCCTGATTCAGTTAAAGTAACGTTTAAAGGCAAAATGGCTAAGCATATGGATTTCCGCGATGTTGTACATGCAACGCAAGCGCAAATGCTTAAGCAATTTGGCGGCGAAAACGTATTCCAAGGTCGTATCATTGAAGTTCATATTGGTACCCTAATGGCTGACCAAGCGTTTACCTTCACTGACTGGACTGCAGAAATGAAAGCGAAAGCGTCAATCTGTATTTCAAATGATGAAACGTTAATTAAGTCAATTGAACTTGCTAAGTCACGTATCCAAATCATGATCAACAAAGGTATGGAAAACGAAGCACAAACGCTACAAGGTCTAATCGATTTAGCCGACAAGCGTATTGCAGGTATTCAATCTGGTGAAGAGCCAGCACTTTCTCCAGACGACAACGCTAAATACCATGCAGAAGTTGTGGTTGATTTAGACCAAATCGTTGAGCCAATGATTGCCGATCCAGACGTTAATAACGATGATGTTTCTAAGCGTTATACTCACGATGTGATCCGCCCTGTTTCTTTTTACAACGACAAGCCTGTTGATTTAGGTTTTGTTGGTTCGTGTATGGTTCACAAAGGCGATATGAAAATTATTGCTCACATGCTACGTAACCTTGAGAAGAAAAACGGTTCTATCTCATTCAAAGCGCCATTGGTTGTTGCGCCACCAACATACAACATTGTTGATGAGCTTAAAGCGGAAGGCGATTGGGATATTCTTGCTAAATACGCAGGTTTTGAATTTGACGATGCAAAACCAAAAACGGCTGCACGTACTAAGTATGAAAATATCTTATACCTAGAACGCCCTGGTTGTAACCTATGTATGGGTAACCAAGAAAAAGCAGAACCAGGTGATACTGTTATCGCAACATCAACACGTCTTTTCCAAGGCCGTGTAGTAGCCGATACATCTGAGAAAAAAGGTGAATCACTACTAGGTTCTACGCCAGTTGTAGTTCTATCTTCTGTTCTTGGTCGTTTCCCGACTATGGAAGAGTATAAGTCTGCGGTTGAAGGTATTGACCTTACATCGTTTACACCTGTTGAAGAAGCAATGACAACTAAGTTCAACGCAGGTGAAGCTGTACCAGTAAAAGTGGTTAGCTAATTCGATTAGTTTACCATTTAATTAAGCGCGTTTTTTAACGCGCTTTTTTTATGCCTAAAATTTACCTAACAGCAATTTAAGCCCTGCTCAACCCTATGGACAACACAATAATTTGTGGTTTGTGATTTTAAAGCAACAGGTTACACTTTGTCTTGACCATGCAGTTATTCAATCGGTGTTATGACTAAACAACTTTATCAACTCGCTCAAAGCCACTTTGCTTTTCCTGATCCCAACCATGCATTAGATGATCCAGATGGTTTGCTTGCCATTGGTGGATGTTTATCGGTAACGCGGTTAAAAAATGCCTATTTATCTGGTATTTTTCCGTGGTTTAGTGAACACGAGCCAATTATGTGGTGGTCACCGAGTGAGCGCGGTATTGTTGAGCTTAATGACTTTCATGTTAGTAAAAGCTTACGAAAACATTTAAAAAAGCACCCGGTCACCGTAACCATTAATCATGCCTTTGAAGAAGTGATAGAAGCGTGCCGCGATCAACGTCTTGATACCGATGGCACTTGGATCACCCCGCAAATGCAACAGGCGTACATTAATGCCCATCACAATGGCTTGGCCCATAGTTTAGAGGTATGGCGCGAGGGAGAGCTTGCAGGCGGCTTATATGGGATTATGCAAACAGGTGTTTTTTGTGGTGAATCAATGTTTCATCATCAAACAAATTGCTCCAAACTGGCGATGTGGGCGCTGGTTAATTGGCTTAAGCGCCATAATGCGCATTTTATTGATTGCCAATTAGAAAATCCTTATTTAATGTCGTTAGGTGCCAGCGTGATTCCACGTGAAGAATTTTTAACTAAACTTAATAAAGCACAGTGTTACACCCCAGCTGCCAGTATGTGGCAGCCACAGGAGCTAATCGCGATATATGAATGAACAACTTCCGGCTCGTATTGGCCTAAGCCAACCATTTGAATGCAGTTACTTGCCAGATCGCCAAGAGCAATTGCTGGTGATACTCGATCCAAGTTGTTATAGCAGCAATAAGTTTGAGTCGTTATTAGGATTGGGCTTTCGTCGCAGTGGTAACCAAATTTACCGTCCGCACTGCCCTATTTGCAGCGCGTGTAGTTCTGTGCGCGTTTTAGCTGATGAATTTATGCCGACAAAATCGCAAAAACGTAAACTTAACAAAGCAAAAAACCGCTTTGAGGTAAAATATTCTCAAGTTGAACGCGAACAATACTATCCACTTTACAGTAAATACATTAGCTTGCGCCACCAAGACGGTTCTATGTATCCACCTGATAAATCACAATTTCAAAGTTTTTTGTTTTGTAGCTGGTTAACCATCACCTTTATAGAGCTTTGGGATCAAGAAAACTTAGTAGCCGTTGCTGTAACTGATTGTATGGACAACGCTATTTCCGCTATTTATACATTTTTTGACCCTGACTACGAACACTTCAGTTTAGGCACTGTAATGATATTACAGCAGCTTAAATTTGCTAAACAGCAACACAAACAGTTTGTTTATTTAGGCTATCAAATAGATGAATGCGACAAAATGAAGTATAAAACCCAGTTTTTACCTGCCCAAAAACAGCTCAATGACCAGTGGGTGGCTATTTAATTTACAAAAATAGCCCCTGCGCCTTTACTTATTGGCGTATTTTGGGCAAAATCTGCAGCGTTTAACTATTAAAGAGGTGTTACGCTAAACATGGCGAAAGAAGACGTAATCGAAATGCAAGGGACAGTCCTTGATACTTTACCAAATACAATGTTCCGAGTTGAGCTAGAAAATGGTCACGTAGTTGTGGCTCATATTTCAGGTAAAATGCGCAAAAACTATATCCGTATTTTAACCGGCGATAAAGTAACGGTAGAAATGACTCCTTACGATTTATCGAAAGGTCGTATCGTATTCCGTGCTCGCTAAGTAAGTGCGTAAACGAGATTTAGTTTTTGGCTAGTGAAAACTAGCTTTAAGCGTTTATTAAATGTAATTAATGGTAGTAGCCAGTAATTACATTTAATAAACAAAAAACCCAGCCTTTGCTGGGTTTTTTGTTGCCTATTTCTTTGGCAAATAAAAAAGCCTGCATAAAGCAGGCTTTTTAAATTGCTAACTTTTTTAGGTTAGGCTGGCGTTAAGTCACTCTCGTAATCAAAACGCAGTTTTTTATCTTTAACCGATACTTTTACCGTACCGCCAGAAATTAGCTCACCAAACAGTATTTCGTTAGCCAATTGCTTTTTAAGATCTTCTTGGATAACACGCGCCATAGGACGCGCGCCCATTGCTTTGTCATAGCCTTTATCAGCCAACCATTCACGTGCTTTAGAAGTAAGCTCAAGGTTAACTGACTTCTTATCCAGTTGCGCTTGTAACTCAACAACAAATTTATCAACCACTTGCAAAATAACCTCTTTCTCGAGGTGATTAAACCAAATAATGTTATCTAAGCGGTTTCTAAATTCAGGTGAAAATACTTTGTTAATTTCACCCATTGCATCGTGTGTGTGATCTTGCTCACTAAAACCAATCGACTTACGCGTGGTTTCTTGCACGCCGGCATTGGTGGTCATCACCACTACTACGTTTCTAAAGTCAGCTTTTCGGCCGTTATTATCTGTTAGCGTACCGTGATCCATAACTTGTAATAAAATGTTGTAGATATCAGGATGCGCTTTTTCAATTTCATCCAGCAATACCACTGCATGTGGGTTTTTGATCACCGCTTCTGTTAATAAGCCGCCTTGTTCAAAACCTACATAACCCGGAGGAGCACCGATTAAACGGCTCACCGCATGGCGCTCAACGTATTCAGACATATCAAAACGAATAAACTCAACACCCATGCATTTAGCTAATTGCTTGGTAACCTCTGTTTTACCTACCCCTGTTGGGCCTGCAAATAAGAACGAACCAACCGGTTTGTTCTCGTTTGCTAAACCTGAGCGCGATAAGCGAATAGCAGAAGTTAATGCATCAATGGATTGATCTTGTCCAAACACCAACATTTTTAAATTACGGTCTAAGTTTTTCAGTGTTTCTTTATCAGACGACGACACATTTTGAGGCGGAATACGCGCCATTTTAGACACAATCATCTCAATATCAGATACACCAATGGTTTTTTTACGCTTGGACGTAGGCAGTAGCCGTTGGCTTGCGCCTGCTTCATCAATAACGTCAATCGCTTTATCAGGTAAGTGACGCTCATTAATATACTTGGCACTTAGCTCAGCGGCTGCTTTTAACGCTTTTTGCGTATAACGAATACCATGGTGTGCTTCGTAACGATCTTTTAAGCCGTTAAGAATTTTAGTGGTATCTTCAACACTAGGTTCAAGCACATCAATTTTTTGAAAACGACGAACTAGGGCGCGATCTTTTTCAAAAATATTCTTGTACTCACCGTAAGTGGTAGAACCCATACAACGTAATTGCCCACTTGAGAGTAACGGCTTAATTAAGTTTGAGGCATCCATTACCCCACCTGAGGCAGCACCTGCACCAATAATGGTGTGAATTTCATCAATAAATAAAATTGAACCTGGTTTTGCTTGTAACTCTTTTAATAAACTTTTAAAGCGTTTTTCAAAATCGCCTCGGTATTTGGTACCGGCAAGTAACGCGCCCATATCTAAAGAGTAGACAACCGCATCTGCAATGACTTCAGGCACTTGTTCGTTAACAATACGATAGGCTAAGCCCTCGGCAATGGCAGTTTTACCTACGCCGGCTTCACCAACCAGTAATGGGTTATTCTTTTTACGACGACACAGCACTTGCACTGTGCGCTCTACTTCACTGTCACGGCCAACAAGCGGGTCAATATTACCCTCTTTAGCGTGTATATTAAGGTTAGTTGTAAAG
The DNA here is from genome assembly GCF_005887265.1 of Pseudoalteromonas sp. S1608. GTDB lineage: Bacteria > Pseudomonadota > Gammaproteobacteria > Enterobacterales > Alteromonadaceae > Pseudoalteromonas > Pseudoalteromonas undina. Next base: position 14,091 of record NZ_PNDK01000045.1, on the reverse strand, counting down.
CTGTCGAGCTTACTCGCTTCTTCGCTTGCTACTTCTTGCACCTCTTCATGAATATCGTCGGTATCATCGCCTAATTCGTCGTCACCTTTGGCAATCCCATGAGAAATAAAGTTAACAATATCAAGTCGAGAAATATCGTTCTTTTTAAGTAAGTACACGGCTTGGCTTTCTTGCTCAGAAAAAATAGCGACCAGCACATTAACGCCTGTCACTTCATTTTTGCCAGAAGATTGCACATGAAATACAGCGCGCTGTAATACTCGCTGAAAACCAAGTGTTGGTTGAGTTTCGCGCTCTTCTTCTAAATCGGGAATAACCGGTGTGGTTTCATCAATAAATTCAAGTAACTCTGTTTTTAATCCAGAAACGTCAACACCACACGCATTGAGCGCTTCTCCAGCTGATGGATTGTCGAGTAGAGCGAGTAAAAGATGCTCTACGGTCATAAACTCATGACGACGTGTACGCGCTTCACGAAACGCGGTGTTCAAAGTTAGTTCTAAGTCTTTATTTAGCATTGGCAACCCCTTACAGAGATAATAATTTTATACCGCACTCCAAAGATGAAAGTTCACCTTTATGGTATTTATTCCTGCTCACAACTACATAGCAGTGGATGCTCGTTATCCCTTGAGTAGCGGTTAACTTGCTCAGCCTTAGTATGTGCTACGTCGGCGCTATAAACACCACATATACCCTTACCTTGCTGATGTATTTGCAGCATCACATCAGTTGCTCTATCGCTATCCATATTAAAAAACGTCATTAAGATCTCTATTACAAAATCCATCGGCGTGTAATCATCGTTGTTTAACACAACTTTATATTTTCGCGGTGGCTGCAACTTTTGCTTTTCACTATCGCGAACGGTGTCGATAACACCAGAATCTTTCATACCACTCATAATTAAATATAGTCTTGTCTTTGTAACTCAAGCAAACTTGAATAAAAAAATAAATAAAATGTTAAAAAATAACCTAAAACACTTGACTGGTTGCTTAAATAAACTACAGTCAAATGGTGATTGATTAAACCTTAGTCAGTCTAGCAAACAATACAGTTTAGGATAACTAAATTAGTCAACTTATAGAAGGATGTAGAAGTATGGCTTGTGGTAAAGTCAAATGGTTCAACAACGCCAAAGGTTTTGGTTTCATCGTAGAAGACGGTTGCGAGAACGACATTTTTGCTCATTACTCCACTATTGTAATGGACGGATACAAGACGCTTAAAGCTGGTCAAGATGTTACCTTCGAATTACAACAGGGCCCTAAAGGTCTACACGCTACTAATATAGCCCCTAACGGCGATATTATAGAGTGATTGTAAATATGAGACTAAAGCGAGCGACCTGTTTAGATCCTCGCTTAATCCCCTAAATATCCCTAACCACTTACATATAAATTGCTTCATTGTTTGTTAATTCAACCCCGCTCCTTGATTTTATTTTATCTACCCCAATAATTTCAGTATTAGATGTTTAACTGCTGGCGTTTGGCGCGTAATCCTAGCCCTTTTTAGCCAAGCTTGTTACACTCTTTATCCTGTAAAACGTAATTACTTTAGCCTAATGGCTAGTTTGTAATTACATAAATTTCAGTTATAAAAGACGCTAGTCCGTCAGGTGTGATTATTCTCACCTTGTTTAGGTTATACGAGTACCAACACCTAACAGACTACTCATTGCATATACTAATGCTTTATTTATAAGGTATTAAGCGATGACTTCTTTGCATTGTTGAATTTGGCCAATGCGGCCTACTATCTAGGAATGATGATGACATCAAAAATTATCTATACAAAAACGGACGAAGCTCCGGCACTAGCAACTTATTCGTTGTTACCTATTATCCAAGCGTACACAAATGCGGCAGGTGTTGAAGTTGAAACACGCGACATCTCATTAGCTGGTCGTGTAATTGCGAGCTTCCCGGATTACCTAACAGAAGAACAACGCATTGGTGATGCACTTGCAGAGCTTGGCGAAATGGCAAAAACACCAGAAGCTAACATCATTAAATTACCGAACATTAGTGCATCAGTTCCGCAACTTCGCGCTGTAATTAAAGAGCTTCAAGAAAAAGGTTATGCACTTCCAGAATACCCTGTAGAACCTAAAAACGATGAAGAAAAAGCCATTCAAGCAGCCTACGATAAAATTAAAGGCAGCGCAGTAAACCCTGTTCTTCGTGAAGGTAACTCTGACCGTCGCGCACCAGGTTCAGTGAAAGAGTATGCACGTAATAACCCGCATTCAATGGGCGCGTGGAGCAAAGATTCACAATCATACGTTGCAAGCATGGAAGAAGGTGACTTCTTTGGTTCTGAGCAATCAGTAACTGTTGATGAAGCAACGGATGTTCGTATTGAACACGTAGCTGCTAATGGCGATATCACTGTACTTAAGCAAAGCACGCCATTACTTGCTGGTGAAGTAATTGATGCATCACGTATTAGCGCTGCAAAATTACAAGCATTCCTAGAAGCTGAAATTAATGCTGCTAAGGAAAAAGGCGTGTTATTTTCGCTTCACATGAAAGCAACCATGATGAAAGTATCTGATCCAATCATCTTTGGTCACGCTGTAAAAGTATTCTACAAAGACGTTTTTGCAAAACACGGTGCACTTTTTGAAGAGCTAGGTGTTGATGTAAACAACGGTTTAGGCGATGTGTACTCTAAAATTCAAACATTAGATGACGCTAAGCGCGAAGAAATTGAAGCAGATATTCAAGCTGTTTATGCTAACCGCCCTGCTATCGCAATGGTTGATTCTCATCGTGGCATTACAAACTTACACGTACCAAGTGACGTGATCATCGATGCTTCTATGCCTGCTGCAATTCGTTCAAGCGGTCAAATGTGGAATAAAGACGATAAATTACAAGACACAAGCTTTGTAATTCCAGATCGTTGTTACTCTGGCGTTTACCAAGCAACGATTGATTTTTGTAAAGAGCACGGTGCTTTTGATCCTACGACTATGGGTAGCGTACCAAACGTTGGCCTTATGGCTCAAAAAGCGGAAGAGTACGGCTCACATGACAAAACATTTGAAGCAAAAGCTGACGGTACTATTCGTGTTGTTGACACAAATGGCAACACCCTACTTGAGCACAGTGTTGAGCAAGGCGATATCTGGCGCATGTGTCAGGTTAAAGATGCACCAATTCAAGATTGGGTTAAACTTGCAGTAAACCGCGCTCGCGCAACAGGTAATCCGGCTATTTTCTGGTTAGATGCAGAACGTGCACACGATGCTGAGCTAATCAAAAAAGTGAATAAATACCTGCCAGAACACGACACTGCTGGCCTAGATATTCAAATTTTATCGCCAATGGATGCAACCTTATTCTCACTAGCACGCATCAAAGAAGGCAAAGATACGATTTCTGTAACAGGTAACGTATTACGTGATTACCTAACAGATTTATTCCCAATTTTAGAATTGGGCACTAGTGCTAAAATGCTTTCAATTGTGCCACTAATGAATGGCGGTGGTCTATTTGAAACAGGTGCGGGTGGTTCTGCTCCTAAGCACGTTCAACAGTTTGAAAAAGAAAACCACTTACGTTGGGATTCTTTAGGTGAGTTCTTAGCACTTGCTGCGTCACTTGAACACCTAAGCACGACAACAGGTAACAACAAGGCACAAGTACTTGCTGATACGCTTGATAAAGCAACGGGTACATTCTTAGCTGAAAACAAGTCGCCTTCACGTAAAGTAAAAGAAATTGATAACCGTGGTTCTCATTTCTTCTTATCTTTATTCTGGGCTCAAGAACTTGCTAAGCAAAATGAAGATAGCGAGCTTAAAGCGCAATTTACACAAATTGCTAGCGACCTTGAAACCAACAAAGAGCAAATTGTTAGCGAGCTAAACGGTGCACAGGGTCCTGCAATGAACATTGGCGGATACTTCCAGCCAAATGATGATGCAGCCTTCAAAGCAATGCGTCCGAGCACAACATTTAACGAGATTTTATCTAAACTAGTATAAACCATTTAAATGAATGAAAAGGCGCTCATAGAGCGCCTTTTTTGTGCTTAGGCGAAAGGTGTTCGTAAAAAAGGCCGCTAATGCGGCCTTTTAAATTCAACTTAAAAAGTTTATTTTGTGTATGCGCGTGGCATGTTCGATTCTGTTGTATAGCGCTCACGCAGTTTATCTTGGCGAGATTCAGTACTAACCTCAACTCCATTGATAAACATTTTATTCACGTGACTGCTCAGCTCAAACGGGTCGTTACTCCACATAACAACATCAGCGGCTTTACCTACTTCTAAGCTACCGGCATTAATACCAAATACATCAGCTACATTCGAGGTCATGGCCTTTAATGCGCCTTGTTGGCTCATACCATAAGACACTGCGTTACCGGCATCGTAGCGAAGCTGGTAAACATTGTGGCTGGCATCGCCACCCACAGTTAATAGCACTTTAACACCGGCTTTTTCTAGTATGCCGGCATTATTTAAGCTTGCATGCAATGAATCGAAGCTGCCTGGTAAATTATCCATTGCACTAATGATCACAGGAATGCCTGCTTTAGCGATGCGATCTTTAACTACAACGGCATCTTGAGCGCCATTAAGGACAATGTTTACGCCAAACTGCTGTTTCACTCTTATTAGTTCAACAATATCAGCCGAACGCGACACACTAATTAGTAATGGCATATCGCCTTTTAGTACTTTAGCCATTATGGTGTCTTCAGCACTTGGCTTAGCGTCGTCTTTTTTAGCTTCTTTGCTTGCTTTAGTTTGATGCTCATCTAACTTATTGATAAGTGTTTGCAAGGTAAATGCACGAGAGCCTTTGCTGCGTTCACCCAAATGAACCACTAATGCTGCTTGCTTTTTATTTACGCTTTCGAAGCTACCACTTAAATCAACAACACTTGCAAGGCCTGCAAATATGCTGTCACCACCGTAAGGGGTGATCAAATCGCGAGTAATACCGCCTTTACGTGCATAAGGAATTAAGCTTGAACGAGGATTAAATGCCAAGCTTGCATCAAAATCGATACCCGCTTTGTCTTCTCCTGCATCGCGAGAACCGGCAACCGCACCTACTTCAACTAAGCCAAGCTGGTTTACACTGGCTATAAAACCTGGGGTCACTATTTGACCTTGAGCATCAATAACTTTGTCAACTTTAAAATCGCTAGGGTTAATGGCAGTGATTTTGCCATCATTCATAACTATGCTAGCTCCTTCTAATACACCTTGATCTGAAGATGTATGCAAAGTTGCATTAATAATTGCCAGTGACTCTGCGCTCACGGTACCCGATGCTAATAGCCCTGCAGCAACCAGAGAAAGCGAAAACGAACGTGATAATTTTTTCATTCTGGGGCTCCTTATTGTTGACCTAACATAAAATCACTTTGTGCTTGGAATGCGCTATCGTTTCTATCGTAAACTTTTGCACCATCAACAAACACTTGCTCTGCTTTTGCATAAACACTAAACGGGCTTTGATTCCAAATAACAACATCAGCTTGTTTACCTGTTTCAAGTGAGCCTGTTTTATCTTCAATACCTAACGATTTTGCGGCATTAGCTGTGATCCACTTAATTGCATGCTGCTCAGAAATATCAAACCCATTTTGGTTTGCACTGAACATAACTTTAGCGGCTTCTTGGTTTAAGCGTTGAATCGTGGTATCAGAATCTGAGTGCACAACGGCACATGAGTTTTTAACGGCATCAACAATTGCTACGTTCTCTTGCACCATATCGTAGGCTTCCATTTTAAAGCCCCACCAGTCTGGCCAAAGTGCAGCACACGAGCCGTTTTCAGCCAGTAAATCAGCAATTTTATAGGCTTCAATACCGTGATGGAATGTGCCCGCATGATAATTAAACTCTTTTGAAAGGTCGATCATCATCGCCATTTCTTCTGCTTTGTAGCAGTGATTATGAATACGAACGTCACCTTCTAAAACACCGCGCAATGTATCGTATTTAATATCACGGTGTGGAGCTTCTGGGTTTTTACCCGCAGCGTAATCAGCATCGTACTTATCCCACTCACGCTTATATTCTTGAGCGCCAATCCATGCTGTGCGATAACCTGCCATATTACCCATACGTGTCATCGGTAATACACCTTTTCGACCGTAAACACGTTTAGGATTTTCACCACAGGCCATTTTTAAACCGTATGGCGCATCAGGAAATTTCATTCCTTGCATGGTATGAGCCGGTACATTTTTAAGGGTAACGCCACGTCCACCAAATAAATTAGCTGAACCTGGTAAAATTTGTAATGACGTAATACCGCCTTCACGTGCGCGATTAAAACCTGGATCTTGTGGCCAAATTGAATGCTCAACCCATACTTCTGCCGTATTAGGGCTGGTCATTTCGTTACCATCTTGATGAGACTCAACCGATGGATTTGGATAAGCACCTAAATGTGAATGAACGTCAATAATGCCTGGTGTTACCCATTTACCTTGCGCGTCAATAGTGGTGTCTGCATTAGCGGTTAAATCTTTACCAACTTGCTGCACTTTACCGTCAACAATCAGTACGTCAGCTTCATCTAAACGCTCACCCGTACCTGTTAATACCGTTGCATTAGTGATCAAGGTGCTTGATGTCGCTACTGGCTGATAAGTACTTGGGTATGGGTTTTTGTTAATGGTTACTTTTGGATCTTGTGGGCCGCTTTCTTGGCAACCAACAAGTGCTGCTGCTAAACCAACAGCTAACAATGAGGGAGCAAATTTTTGCATGTTTTTAGGTTCTCCTGTTTTTTTACTACTTTAGCGAAAGCAAACGCATAAAGCTAAAAAAACAGGTGAAAAGGCGGTTATTTAAGGTGAGTTTCTGTAATTATTTTTTTATATAATTGTTATAAAGCTTATCCAGAGCTCCTTCGGTGGTGAGCGATGGATCTTTACTTATAAAGTGTTTAACCGTTCGGGTTACAAAATCTGAGTTTTGCTTATGTAATTTTGAAAAATCTTTAATCAATGTATTACCATCTTTTGCGGCTGTGACTTTATCATGGCGATGTCTGTATTGGCTCAATGCCTTATTAAAATCACCTTGATAGTCTTCCACTAAAATTTTATAAAAATCACTTTTTTGTACCTTTAAAACATTAATGCAATAATTAAGCGCTTCTTTAAAGTCGTAAAATACAGTGCCTTCTACATCAAACTCTTTGGTTTTTTCACGCACTGTGACACGTGCTTCTTCAGTGGCATAACTAAACCCCGTAAAAGCGAGTCGCTCAGCCGCTTCTTTACCGAGTTTCATACCCGCTTGAATACTATGAGCAAATTCATCACTCATGTCAGCGAGCTCGTTTTCTTCCCACATGTTATAAACGCGCAAAGGCTTTGCATACTTATTAGATAACTTCTTTTTAAGTTTGCTAAATCGCTCATCAATGGTCATTAATCGCTCATTGTGAAGTAATGCATGGCATTCATAACAAGCTGCAATGGCAACAAAGTCAGCTTCTTCACCTAGATCAATAATACTTTGTAGCATATGCAATGGCGGGCAATGATCGCGCTCTGTTGCCTCACAGCCGCAATAAAAACATTGGTTAAAATGCTGTTGCTCACACGCATAAGCTTGCTGGTAGTAACTTGCTAACGTTTTATTCACAATTGCGCTCCAAAAATATAAAATGCCACAAATTTAGGGCGCGATAATAACAGCCTGAAAAAATATTTCAGTAGGAAAACGCTAAAGTGTGTCAAAAATAAATTATTTATGAGCAACTTTTCATACACCTACAAAATTGCACGATTTATATACACATCTTCTTACAGCTTACCCCATTCAGTTAACAACATTTCGGCTACATTAAGCAATACTTAAGTTGCACATAAACAAAGAGGCAAATACTATGATTTCTTTCAAAGCAACTCTATATTCAACTGTATTATTGGGCGCAGCAACATTAACAGCTCCTATAATGGCGGCCACTTTTGTTGCCGCTGATTCATCACCCGGTACCCAAGCTTGCATGGCCGTTGCATCTAACAAAAGACTGACACTGCTCAGAACAATGAAAGATCTACGTATAGATAAACATGTAATTAGCAAAAAATTACTCTGTAATGATTTATCAGTGGGTGACTTTGTAACGCTGTATGATTTAAATAAATCAGCACAATTTTTAAATATTGAAGCATCTACTAGTACGTCAATAAGAGATTTAGCAAAAGTAAACAAACCGCTTGTAGTTATTATGGCGGGATCTAAATAACCTGAGTTCTAATTAAAAAATCGTGAGTTTTAAATGCGTTTAATTTACTCTAGCCAAACACGTTAGGCAGGGCTTAGTACCTGCTTAACGTGTATTTAATTATTAAATAAGCGCTGCCAACAAGCCAAACAAACCACCAAATACCCCACCCCACACAACGAGCCAGCCTAAATGTTCGCGGATCATGGTTTGAATTATTTCTTTTACCATTTTAGGGGTGAGTTCATCTAAGCGTTCATCCACTAACTTAAGCACCGTATTATGCAAACTTTCCGCGTTATTACCTTGGGTTAACATGTCGCTTAATAGCGTTTTAAAATCGTCGGTGTCGCTTATTTGCACCAGCGATAATTGCATTTTTTCAATAAACTTTTCTCGCATTGGCTCAACGGCTTCAGTGCCGCCAAACATTGCAAGCATGCTACCAAATTGTGATTGCTCAATAACCACTAACAAATTATCGAATGCAGGGTTTAAATCTACTTTATAAATTACCGATTCAAAATCAATCGTTGGCTGTGCCTTACTTAGAAGCTTGTCTATTTTATGCTCAGAAAAGAACTCCGTAAGTATTAAATTTCTTATAGCCACTTTAAAGCTTTCAAACTTAAGCGCAATTACACCTGATCCATATAAAAACGGTACTTTTTCAAACAGCATATGAATAGCGAGTAAATTTGTAACCGCACCAGAGAGTGCAAATAAACCCACTGAAAGTACAATGGCTTGATCAAATACAAAACCAATAACAACACAACACGCTGCTAATAAGTTAGTGATAAAACTTTTATTCATTTTTATTCCATTTCAGTGATTTGTATCAGAAATTGATAGTCTTAATTTTACACCGATTAATTTGTTTATTTAATCCCTTTTTGCCATAGTTTATTTATAGGTTTAAAAGGTGACTATTGTTATGTGGAAAACAATCAATCAACAGATCAGCCAAGCTATCCATTACGATTTTAAACACACCCATAAACGTCAGTTGCAAAATACATCCACCGATAAGTTGTTTCACTTAAGCGATGGCAAGCACAATTACTTAGTTAAAATTGCGCAAAAACATGAACTAGAACGCTTTGAGGCTCAAGCTCAAGGTTTAAAACAGCTTACTCAAAACAGTGTATTTATGGTGCCAGACTGCATTACAACTGGGGCCAATATAGAATTCGCCTTTATTGTATTAGAGTGGCTTGCACTTGACGAGCTTCCCCATACCCATTGGTCAGCTATGGGGGAGCATCTTGCTATGTTACATCAAAAACACCAGCAAGCGATGTTTGGTTTTGACACCGACAATTATTTAAGCTCAACACCTCAACCTAATCAGTGGCATAAAAAATGGGATGTATTTTTTGCAGAAGAGCGTATTGGTTGGCAATTACAGCTATTAGCTGAAAAAGGCATTGCACTTGCAGACCCCGAGCAACTGATAAATTTAGTAAAAGAGCAACTGCATAATCATCATGTTTTACCCTCACTAATACATGGCGATTTTTGGCGCGGTAATATGGGCTTTGTAAACAACATTCCGACCTTATTTGACCCTGCCTGCTATTACGGAGATCGGGAGGTCGATATTGCTATGAGTGAGCTTTATGCCCCCCTCCCTGAAGAGTTTTATAGTACCTACAATCACCAATACCCTTTAGCTCAGGGTTATGAGCAACGTAAGCTTGTTTACCAGCTTTACCCTATTTTAAACAACGCCAACATTTATGCGGGGCATTATCTAAATCAGGCTAAAGACCACGTTGATAAACTAATTAAACTAAAATAAATGTAGTAAACAAAATATAAGCACTATAATTATTATTAGCTCGTTGTGTGCTACCCACGTAAAAAAACTTAGTTTTTATGAGGTGTTATTATGAAAGACTTTTTATCACAACGTATCGCCTGCCCACATTGTGGACACCATATTCATTTAGATCTCGATGCCAGTATGGGCGACCAAGACTACTATGAAGAATGCAGTGCCTGTTGTAATCTTATACACTTGAACATGCATATAGATTATGCAAGTAATAAGTTAGAGTTACATGTGGACAGCGATGACGAACAAATATTTTAACTATGTTGGCGCATGTAGTTTTCAACGGTGTTTATAATTGTATAGGTTTGCTGGTCGACTTCAATATTGAACTCATCACCCACAACGGCTTCACCTAAATTAGTTATATCGAGTGTTTCTGGTATTAAATGCAACCAAAAGCCAAACTCATCAATATTACCCACCGTTAAACTTGCACCATTAACAGATACAAATCCTTTGTATAGCACATATTTTTGCCATTTTTGTGGCAGGCTGAGCTGTATTTTATAGTTGTTTTCTAACTTCACTATTTGCGCAATTTTTGCGGTGCAATGTATATGTCCAGATACAATATGCCCACCCAACTCAGTACCAAATGACACTGAACGCTCGTAATTAACTAAACTACCCAATTCCAGTTGCCCAAGATTAGTTAGCTGCAGAGTTTCGTCAATAACATCAAAATGCACTTGAGCAACCACATCATGATTACTTAGCTCTACTTTTACCACAGTCAAACAGCAACCATTTATAGCGATGCTGGCACCTAAGTCTAAATGCTTCACGTATTGCTCATTAACAGAAACTACCAAGCGTAATACGCCCTGTGCATGGGTTTTAGAAACTACCGTTGCTTGAGTTTGAATAATACCGGTAAACATAAAAATCGCTTCTATTTCTTACAAAGTGCTAGTTTAACGTATCAAAAGACAAAATCATTCACTTAATAGCACTTATTCATGGTTATTTTCACCACCAAGATGAATTAAATACAAACACCGACCACCAGCATAGCTTGGCAGATCACAATAGATTACAATGCGACTATGTTTTTCTGAATAGCTGTTTTTTATGACTTTTTGTAGTTGGGAAGCCAAACGTTTACTTTCTCTTGCCGTTCCCGTTTTTTTAGCACAAGTAACTTTAGTATTAATGTCTGTGGTTGACACCATTATGGCCGGACAAGTGAGCCCTACCGATTTAGCTGCACTGTCAATTGCAACGGGGATATGGAACCCAATTTTATTAGCAATACAAGGGATTTTATTAGCATTAACGGGCGTTATTGCACAATTCGCTGGTGCTAAAGATCGAAACGGCATCAGCCATTATTTTCAGCAAGCCCTTTATTTAACACTCCTTTTAAGTATTGCTGGTTTTAGTGCGGCGCAGCTTGCCAATACTGTTATTTTACAGCTAGACACCACCCCTGCAATTGCTGGACTTGCTTTTGACTACATTCATTTTGTTAAATGGGGTGTATTTGGCTTTTTAATTTTTACCGTTTATAGAAATATGACTGAAGGCATGGGGATGACCAAGCCTGCATTTTATATTAGCCTACTGGGGCTTGCGGTAAACATTCCACTCAATTATATTTTTATCAATGGCTTATTTGGCCTACCAGCATTTGGCGGAGCCGGTTGTGGTATTGCTACCGCACTCGTATTTACTGTTATGGCCATTGCGCAGGTGACTTATTGCCAGCTCAGCAAAAAAGTAGACGCCAAAGGCTTATTAGCGGGCTTTGAAAAACCTAACTTTAAAACCATAGGTATTATTACCAAACTCGGTATTCCTATATCACTAGCCACTTTTTTTGAAGTAACCTTGTTTGCCTGTATACCTTTATTTATTGCGCACTTAGGTGCGGTGGCCGTATCTGGCCATCAAATTGCAGCCAGTGTTACGGCACTATTATTTATGATGCCTCTTAGCCTCTCAATTGCAATTAGCATACGAATTGGTAATTTATTTGGGCAAAATCATTTAGACCAATTAAAAGTAGCCGTGTCTACAAGTTATATTTTAGCGGCAATTATCGCCCTATTTATCGCTTTTATTACTTTTATAGGTCGCGATGTGATTAGCCAGCTTTATAGCGATAGCCCTGCGGTACTCGCACTTGCTTCATCAATTATGATTTTAGCCTGTATTTATCAACTTCCTGATGCATTACAAGTAGCTGCAAATGGTATATTGAGAGGCTTAAAGCACACCGCGCCTATTTCTTATATCACTTTTATTTCTTATTGGTTAATCGGCTTTAGTTTAGGTTACGTATTAGCAAGAACAGACTTAATAGTGCCAGCAATGGGCCCACATGGTTTTTGGATAGGCATTATCGTTGGATTATCAGTTGCAGCTGTACTACTGATGCTGACAGTGCATAGGCGATTTAAACGTGAACCATTTATTCTCTCTTAATCAATCTATAACTACCACACTGCCACTTAAATGGTTACTGGTAGTGTGTTGTATCTTACTTTTTGGCTGCGCAGAGCAGCCCAGTGAGGCAAATAAAACTTATTTGTCTCGCTTAAGTAGTACCTTGCAAGTTCCTAAGCCAAACACAAACCCATTGCAACAACTTACTTTAGTTGAGCCTGTTGAAGCTCTAAAGCCAGCAATTAAAATTGGCATAACTGAACTTGCTGGTATTAGCCAATGTAAACTGAACGTTTTAATAAGCGAGCATAATAATCAGTTAGGTAAAACAGCCACTGCTGCTAGTAAATTGAAGTACCAAATAGATTTTATTCAAAGCGCGCAAAACTGTTTAAATAGCTTGGATAAACAAAGCAAGATTTACAACAAAATTGCTGCGGCAAAAACTCAAAAACAAGCTCAGCTCACTCAGTTTTTCAACAATATGTTATTTAGTGAACCCGAGCTCAACAGCAGTTGGCAATTAACCGGTCAAGAGCTCAGCACTCAACCGGCTGGGTTTAGCGACACAGTTGAGGGGCTTAAAAAGCTAACTACCATAAAACAGCTAATAGAAAACCAAAATAGTATGGCAATAAACAGTGATGATATTTTGTCAGCGCTTGAGCCGCTTAACAAATACGAGTTTAACCAACAACTTATTCAAGCCGCGCGTGAACAAATTAGCTTAAATCATGCGGCAACCCAGTTTGTAAATACTTTAACGCTTGAAGATATATGCCCAAAGGGTAAAAACAAGCAGCAAGCTAAAATTGTCAGTAATATATTCAATAAATATTATTTGAAACAAATTCAGCCTTATCAAGCGCAGCTTAGTGGTTATTTAGAAACATTGCAGCCGCTGTATGTGCAGCTGTGGTTTAATCAAGCAATAAGCAGTGAAGAAGTAAATGCCCTTCTTAACCCAAACGCTAAAAATTTACTAGCTCAGCTAAAATCGTCAGCAAAAGAGCATGTTATATGGTGGCAAGAATTTTATAAAACGTGTGAAATCAGTCCAATATGAATAAAAAAACGGCAAATAAACTCAAATAGCATAAACATGCTTGATTCACTCCCCATCACGCTATATATTAGCGACCGTTGTTAAGCAATTAACAATTCTTAAATACATGCAGTACGACTGTAACTCAGTTGGGCGAGATTGGACCGAAGCGAAGCTTCGCAGCCGAACGAGGTGGAGGCAGGACGCCGACAGGATGAAGCTTCATGGACGAATTAAATAGTATGTAGACTTATAGTACGACTGTAGCTCAGTTGGTTAGAGCACTACCTTGACATGGTAGGGGTCGGTGGTTCGAATCCACTCAGTCGTACCAAAATTAGTAAATAATGTATTTAAAGTACGTTGAAGGAAACAGCACTACCTACTCTTGATCACCCGGTCCAGAGGTCAGTGGTTTGAATCCATTCAGTCGTACCAAATATACTTTACCCCCAAAAGTATATTTAATTTAAGAATTTAAAATTGTACGACTGTAGCTCAGTTGGTTAGAGCACTACCTTGACATGGTAGGGGTCGGTGGTTCGAATCCACTCAGTCGTACCAATTCAAAAACATCTCAAGAAAAAGCACTACCTACTC
>NZ_PNDK01000044.1:0-445 GCF_005887265.1 Pseudoalteromonas sp. S1608 | reverse complement strand
CGAGGTGGTTCGTGGTGGCATGCCACTGGCTTTGCCCGGTTGCTCCGTGCGGCACTGATACGCGCTGAAACCATCTAAGCGCGAAGCAGGCCTCGCGATGAGTTCTCACTAGACTTTTAAAGTCTCTGAAGGGCCGTTGAAGACTACAACGTTGATAGGCAAGATGTGGAAGTGGTGTGAGCCATTAAGCTAACTTGTACTAATTACCCGTGAGGCTTAACCATACAACGCCAAACGCGTTTTATGTGATAGTGAAACAAGCGAAGAAGTTAATAGAACTAAAGTAGATACTAGAAGACTTTATTATCAGAAATTCCAAATTTTAGTTAGTGCGTAGCGATACGGACTGACACTCAAATTTGCTTGGTGACAATAGCGTTTTGGACCCACCTGACCCCATGCCGAACTCAGTAGTGAAACGAAACAGCGCCGATGATAGTGTAGC
>NZ_PNDK01000043.1:0-3455 GCF_005887265.1 Pseudoalteromonas sp. S1608 | reverse complement strand
TGCTCTTTAAAAATTTGGAAAAGCTGATAATAAAATTCGTATGAATAACATTGTTATTTGTACAGAGTTTTCAAAAGTAAAAAAGAATGATAGCAGTATCATTCAGTGCCATTTAATGAACGTTTTACGTTTGTTGATTGGTATCTACTTTAGTATTCAATATTAACTTCTGGCGAAGTTAAACTGTCACGAAACAAAGACCCGTTTGGGTTGTATGGTTAAGTGACTAAGCGTACACGGTGGATGCCTTGGCAGTTGGAGGCGATGAAGGACGTATTAACTTGCGATAAGCCTAGTCAAGCTAGTAAAAAGCACTTGAGACTAGGATTTCCGAATGGGGAAACCCACCTGCTTGCAGGTATCGTTAACTGAATACATAGGTTAACGAGGCGAACGCGGAGAACTGAAACATCTAAGTACCCGTAGGAAAAGAAATCAACCGAGATTCCGATAGTAGCGGCGAGCGAAATCGGAACAGCCCTTAAGCTTATTATGTGTTAATGGAAGGCTCTGGAAAGTGCCACGATACAGGGTGATAGTCCCGTACATGAAAACGCATTTTAAGTGAAATCGAGTAGGTCGGAGCACGTGAAACTTTGACTGAATATAGGTGGACCATCATCTAAGGCTAAATACTCCCAACTGACCGATAGTGAACCAGTACCGTGAGGGAAAGGCGAAAAGAACCCCTGTGAGGGGAGTGAAATAGAACCTGAAACCGTGTACGTACAAGCAGTAGGAGCCCTTCGAGGGTGACTGCGTACCTTTTGTATAATGGGTCAGCGACTTATATTTTGTAGCGAGGTTAACCGATTAGGGTAGCCGTAGGGAAACCGAGTCTTAACTGGGCGAATAGTTGCAAGGTATAGACCCGAAACCCGGTGATCTAGCCATGGGCAGGTTGAAGATTGAGTAACATCAATTGGAGGACCGAACCCACTAACGTTGAAAAGTTAGGGGATGACCTGTGGTTAGGAGTGAAAGGCTAATCAAACCGGGAGATAGCTGGTTCTCCCCGAAATCTATTTAGGTAGAGCCTCGGACGAATACTTACGGGGGTAGAGCACTGTTAAGGCTAGGGGGTCATCCCGACTTACCAACCCTTTGCAAACTCCGAATACCGTAAAGTAATATCCGGGAGACACACGGCGGGTGCTAACGTCCGTCGTGAAGAGGGAAACAACCCAGACCGCCAGCTAAGGTCCCAAAGTCATAGTTAAGTGGGAAACGATGTGGAAAGGCCCAGACAGCCAGGAGGTTGGCTTAGAAGCAGCCATCCTTTAAAGAAAGCGTAATAGCTCACTGGTCGAGTCGGTCTGCGCGGAAGATGTAACGGGGCTAAACTATGCACCGAAGCTGCGGATTCAGAATTTATTCTGAGTGGTAGGGGAGCGTTCTGTAAGCGGTTGAAGGTGTACCGGGAGGTATGCTGGACGTATCAGAAGTGCGAATGCTGACATGAGTAACGATAATGCGGGTGAAAAACCCGCACGCCGGAAGACCAAGGGTTCCTATCCCATGTTAATCAGGGTAGGGTAAGTCGACCCCTAAGGCGAGGCCGAAAGGCGTAGTCGATGGGAAACGGATTAATATTTCCGTACTTGGTATAATTGCGATGGGGGGACGGAGCAGGCTAAGCAAGCATGGCGATGGTAGTCCATGTGAAAGTGTGTAGGCTAGTGACTTAGGTAAATCCGGGTTGCTGTTAGGCTGAGACACGAGACGAGTCACCAAGGTGATGAAGTTGCTGATGCCATACTTCCAGGAAAAGCCTCTAAGCTTCAGATTATACCGAATCGTACCCCAAACCGACACAGGTGGTCAGGTAGAGAATACTAAGGCGCTTGAGAGAACTCGGGTGAAGGAACTAGGCAAAATCGTACCGTAACTTCGGGAGAAGGTACGCTCCGATTGGTGATGAGACTTGCTCTCTAAGCTGATTGGAGCCGCAGTGACCAGGTGGCTGGGACTGTTTATTAAAAACACAGCACTGTGCAAAATCGCAAGATGACGTATACGGTGTGACACCTGCCCGGTGCCGGAAGGTTAATTGATGGGGTTATCTTCGGAGAAGCTCTTGATCGAAGCCCCGGTAAACGGCGGCCGTAACTATAACGGTCCTAAGGTAGCGAAATTCCTTGTCGGGTAAGTTCCGACCTGCACGAATGGTGTAACCATGGCCACGCTGTCTCCACCCGAGACTCAGTGAAATTGAAATCGCAGTGAAGATGCTGTGTACCCGCGGCTAGACGGAAAGACCCCGTGAACCTTTACTACAGCTTGGCACTGAACATTGAACCTACATGTGTAGGATAGGTGGGAGACTTAGAAGCAGAGACGCTAGTTTTTGTGGAGTCGTCCTTGAAATACCACCCTTGTAGTTTTGATGTTCTAACGTTGGCCCCTGAATCGGGGTTACGGACAGTGCCTGGTGGGTAGTTTGACTGGGGCGGTCTCCTCCCAAAGAGTAACGGAGGAGCACGAAGGTTGGCTAAGTACGGTCGGACATCGTACGGTTAGTGTAATGGTAGAAGCCAGCTTAACTGCGAGACAGACACGTCGAGCAGGTACGAAAGTAGGTCATAGTGATCCGGTGGTTCTGAATGGAAGGGCCATCGCTCAACGGATAAAAGGTACTCCGGGGATAACAGGCTGATACCGCCCAAGAGTTCATATCGACGGCGGTGTTTGGCACCTCGATGTCGGCTCATCACATCCTGGGGCTGAAGTCGGTCCCAAGGGTATGGCTGTTCGCCATTTAAAGTGGTACGCGAGCTGGGTTTAGAACGTCGTGAGACAGTTCGGTCCCTATCTGCCGTGGGCGTTTGAGAATTGAGAGGGGTTGCTCCTAGTACGAGAGGACCGGAGTGAACGAACCGCTGGTGTTCGGGTTGTCATGCCAATGGCATTGCCCGGTAGCTACGTTCGGAACTGATAAGCGCTGAAAGCATCTAAGCGCGAAGCAGGCCTCGAGATGAGTTCTCACTAGACTTTTAAAGTCTCTGAAGGGCCGTTGAAGACTACAACGTTGATAGGCAAGATGTGGAAGTGGTGTGAGCCATTAAGCTAACTTGTACTAATTACCCGTGAGGCTTAACCATACAACGCCAAACGCGTTTTATGTGATAGTGAAACAAGCGAAGAAGTTAATATAACTAAAGTAGATACTTGAAAACTTTTATTATCAGAAATTCCAAATTTTAGTTAGTGCGTAGCGATACGGACTGACACTCAAATTTGCTTGGTGACAATAGCGTTTTGGACCCACCTGACCCCATGCCGAACTCAGTAGTGAAACGAAACAGCGCCGATGATAGTGTAGCATTTGTTATGTGAAAGTAGGACATTACCAGGCTCCAAATAAGAGAAAGCCCGATTCGAAAGAGTCGGGCTTTTTTACGTCTGCAGGAAAGTGAAAAACGAAGGTAAAAGGTTAAAGGCATTAGGTTAAAAGC
>NZ_PNDK01000042.1:0-76314 GCF_005887265.1 Pseudoalteromonas sp. S1608 | reverse complement strand
AGATACGTTCTTCCACCAAATTTTCTTGGTGACAATAGCGTTTTGGACCCACCTGACCCCATGCCGAACTCAGTAGTGAAACGAAACAGCGCCGATGATAGTGTAGCATTTGTTATGTGAAAGTAGGACATTACCAGGATCTAAATAAGAGAAACCCGTTACAGCAATGTGACGGGTTTTTTGCTGTCTTGACTTTAATAAATAGCCAATAGCCCATGCCAAACTCAGTAGTCAAACAAAACAGCTCGAAGGCGAGCCCCGCGGAAGGCCGCCCCGACACAATGATAGTGTGGCATTTGTTATGTGACTTTCTACCGCTGTGGGCACCATGACATTACGAGGATCCAATTAAAGAAACCCGTTACAGCAATGTAACGGGTTTTTTGCTATCTGGGGTTTAGTAAATAGCCCATGCAAAACTCAGTAGTCAAACAAAACAGCTCGAAGGCGAGCCCCGCGGAAGGACGCCCCGACACAATGATAGCACCGCATATGCTATGTGACTTTTTACCGCTGTGGGCACTGCGACATTCTACTGCGCTGTCGCTACGAAGTAGCGCACCGACTCTAATTAAAGGCATCAGATTAAAGTAAAAAAAGTAGGAACTTAAAGCCCTTACTATGGTTTACTTATGCTGTAATAGTTTCGAAGTTTGTAGTGAAATATTTTCATTGATATCAGCGAATCCCCTATTTGCTCAACATTACCATGCGGTTATGGATCTGACGTGTTAAAATTTGGTTTTTGATTTCGTATTATTGAGGTGTCGATTGCCAACGAGTGATTACCAACGAGTGTTAAATGAGATAACTCAAGAGGTTAAGCCTTTACTAACGCAGGGTAAAGTTGCCGATTATATACCTGCATTGGCAGAGGTTTCTCCTGAGCAGTTCTCTATTGCTATCTATACTACGGACGGAGAAATTTTCTGCGCCGGTGATTGTGAGCAACGTTTCACAATTCAATCTGTATCTAAAGTAATGACTCTGACATTAGCGTTGCAACGCTATGGCGATGAATTATGGAATAGAGTTGGCAAAGAGCCTTCTGGTACGGCGTTTAACTCTCTGACACAGCTTGAGTTTGAAAAAGGGATTCCACGTAACCCATTTATTAATGCGGGAGCGATTGTTACCTGCGATGCTTTGTATAGTCGTTTATCAGCTCCAATGCACTCTATGCTTGAAACATTTCGCGATTTATCAGGTAATCGAAGTATTGTAATTGACAAGCAAGTGGCTAACTCAGAGTATGAGTTTAGGCATAGAAATGCGGCAATGGCACATTTAATGAAATCATTTGGTAACTTTGAGAATGAAGTAGATGATGTCCTTTGGTCGTATTTTAATTTTTGTGCCATAGAACTTAATTGTATTGAACTTGCTAAGGCGTACAATTTTTTAGCCAATAAAGGGATAGATTACAGCTCAAATAAACGAGTACTTTCTAGTCGTCAAAACAAGCAACTAAATTCGTTGTTGTTTACCAGTGGCTTATATGACGCAGCGGGTGACTTTGGTTATCGTGTTGGCATGCCAGGTAAATCGGGTGTTTCTGGAACAATATTAGCGGTGTTACCGAATAGATTTACAGTGGCAGTCTATTCACCAGGATTAAACTCTTTTGGTAACTCAGTGGCGGGAATAGCAGCATTAGAGCTGCTATCTAAAAAGCTTGATATATCGATATTTTAGCTTCGCTTAGCGTAATGGGATCTTATTGATCCCAATACACTTGTTCTAAACAATCTTCGCGCTCAGGCAAACCACGTGATAAGCGAGGCGAATGCTGTACAAGCACTTCAAAGCTAGCACGGTTAGCGTATTTACTAATTTGTGCGAGCGAAGAGTAGGTAATGGCTTGTTGCTGATGCTTTGCTGAATTAGCAACATTCAACTTATGATAAACATTCGCTGATAAGTCATGTAAAACCGCGGCTAAAGCACAGTCACCGGCACCATTGGTATTTTTAATCGAGTCAGGCCCACCCATAAACGGCGCTGTATGGCTATATGCCTTTATAGGATTTTCACAGTCAACTTTACGCATTGCACGTGAAAATTCATAACGATTAAAATCTGGTATAGCACCCGGTAATAATGGGTACTCTGTTTCACGTTTGCAGCTGTCATCAACAAAGCCAGCCATAAATAAGCCTTTTTCACCGGCTGTACAAATAACTAAGTCAACCCAGTCTAATGCTTTGTCAGCAGCAAGAAGTGGATCTTCATATCCAGTAATTGCTTGGCCTTCTTCTTCGTTCATAGCAAGTATATCAACATGCTTTTCTACAAAGTTAGCCCACCATGTCGGGTCCTGCTCGATAAGAAACTTAGTTCCTAGAGTTAATACCACCGGTACATTTGCATCGTTAGCGTACTTGATTGCTTGCATGGTCGCTTCGGTCATGGTTTCATCACCTTGAGTACGCATTAAATAAGCACTGATGACTAATGCTGATGAGCCTTCTATTAGCTCTTTATCAATTGACTCTGGCTTTAGGTAATTCATCAGGCCAGCACTAATAGCAAACGTGCGCTCACCTGTTTCATCAATCAAGGTAAAGCAACGGCCAATAGGACCATCGACTGGTTGTAAGTAGTCTAAATCTACACGACTTGAGTTATTACATAAAAATCGATAAGCATAACTGCCTATTTTTATATTTTCGCTCATTACGCCTAATAGTACCGAACGATCATCAGCAAGTACGGAATAGTTGTGCATCGTGTTGCCAACGGTTCCTCCTGCGAATTCGTAATCGACCATATCGTTTAGTTTTAAGCGATCGTATAAAGCATTAGTGATGTCATTATCTATAACTTGCGACATCCCTCGGCGCAATTGAAATTCATCGAGAAAAGCTTGGTCAACCTTAGCTTCTATATCAACAACGATTTGATCGATCCCCGTAATATAGCTGCGGTGTAATCGTTCTGTGGCGTTAAGTTGATTGGTCAGTGGATCTTTGGCTTCCACTGGAAAATAATGTTTATGCCTGCGGCGTCCAGGAAATTTCATTTGCTACCCGTGTTGTGAGCTAAATAAAAAAAGCGAGAGATTATAGCGTAAATCCCGCCTTATGGGCCATGGTAAACCACTTAAATTTGTTTTATTTTTGCAATAAAGTGATCAATTACGCATTTTTTTACGGTAAGTTGGTATAATTACGGCATAAAAAATAGTTAAGTAATAATCATGACAGAGCCATTTGACGACCAATATTGGATGGAACAAGCCCTTGTGTATGCAAAACAAGCAGAGCAACTCGATGAGATCCCGGTAGGCGCCATTATTGTCAAAAATAATCAGCTTATAAGCGCGGGTTATAATCGCTCAATTACCGATAATGACCCATCTGCCCACGCTGAGATGATAGCGGTAAGAGAAGCCGGAAAAGTGCTTAACAACTATCGCTTAATTGACTGCACTTTGTATGTCACGTTAGAGCCTTGCTCTATGTGTGCAGGTCTGTTAGTGCACAGCCGAATTAAACGTTTAGTATTTGGTGCAGCCGATGCTAAAACGGGTTCTGCTGGTTCTATTATGAACTTGTTGCAAGAACCTCGTTTAAACCATCAAGTAGAAATAACGGGTGGGGTTTTAGAGACACAATGTGCTGAGACTATTTCTAGTTTTTTTAAGCGTCGCCGAGCACAAATTAAAGCCGTAAAGCTAGCCGCTCGCAACCTTAACAACGATTAGTCTGCAGCTGCTATTAAGGCGTCTAGCTCAGCCATTTGCTGCATAGCAAACATACGACGGCGCCAAATTATCTTTTTATGTAAGTTTCTTAACATCACTCGACGACGAGTGGCAGTTGAGTGTTTTATACAACGTTTAAGCTGATGTGTACGTCTACGTTTAAGCATTACTTATCCTTATGTGCTTGGTGATGACACAGATTTTAATACAATTGAGCCAGATTATTGAATAATTGATTGCAAGTAAACAACTATTTGCTTTTCTAACATGTAGCTAATATAGCGCGAAATTTTCATAGCGCTTTTATTTTTCTTTTTCTACGCCATCACTAATACGTTGATTTGCATCACCTGGTTTAATGCTTTTATCTTTTGTTTCTTTTTCTTTTTCTTTTTCTGTTTCGGAAGTTGGCGGTATAGTTGCCATTGCATTATTTTCATCTAGCCAAACAAGCGCATCGTAATAGCGACGAATATTATCAACATAAGTCACTGCAACATCACCGCGAGCATAGCCATAGCGTGTGTTACGGTAGTGACGTTTTTTTACTAGTAATGGTAAGCGCTTTTTAACGTCAGCCCATTTATCAGGGCTAGCTCCCTGTTGTTCGGTAATTATGCGGGCATCATTAACGTGCCCCCAACCAACATTATAAGCGGCAAGTGCAAGCCAAGTACGATCAGGCTGCGGGATTCTATCTGGTATACGCTTAATTAATTTAGCTAAGTATTTCGCACCGCCACGTATGTTTTGTTCTGGTTCTAAGCGATTAGTAACACCGACTTGTTTTGCTGTGCGCCTTGTTAGCATCATAATACCGCGTACACCCGTTGGTGACTTAGCTCGTGGGTTCCACATCGACTCTTGATAACTCAATGCAGCAAGTAAGCGCCAATCAAGGCTACCCGCATATTGCACAAACCAAGGTTGATATTTAGGCAGTGTTTCTTTTATTGCATCTATGTAGGCTAAGGTATTAACGTAATTAAACTGACGTACATGGCCAAAGTACTTTTCTTCAAGTACATAAAGTTGATTGTTTTGTTTTGCCTCACCAAAAAAAGGAACTAGCAACGCGTACAATGAGTCATCATTCGACTTTCTTAGTATCCATGCAATTGAATCATTACGCGTAATTGAAAAGCCAATACTCAAGTTAGGGTGATAGCGCCTAAACAACGCTAATGTATGAGAGTCCGCTAAGGTGTAATCTATTTCCCCATCAATAACGGCTTGTAGTAACTCTTCTTCATCAAATTCTTCGGTTTCATTCCAAGTTAAATCTGGGTTGTTTTGTTTTATTTCTTCTAATGTTAATGAATGACTACTTTTAGCAATAACGGTGAAGTTTCCGGTTAAATCATCAAAATCACGAGGGCGTTCACGGCCTTGTTTAAAAACTAATTTTTGACTTATCGTTCTGTAAGTTGGGCCATAGCGGTAACGTTTGGCGCGCGCCTTGTTAAAAGTAAGCCCAGAGGCAATTAAATCGAGATCGCCACTATCTAAGCGCGCAAACATATCGGATAAATTAAAAAAGGGCACAATTTCAAGCTCTACCCCAAGGTAGTCGGCGAATGCTTGAGAGAGTTCAAATTCAAACCCTTGTTCTCCTTGAACAGCTTGATAATAATTACTTGCACTGGCGAGTGTACCAACGCGAATTTTATTTTCTGATTTAATTTGGGCGAGCTGTGTTGACTGCTCTTGTGTGTTACAGGCACACAAAAGGATGACTAACGTAATGATTGTTATTAGCTTTATCTTCAACATATTCGCCTCTTTAGCATCGTATCTCCTGTTATAACAAAACTTACTGATTACGTCACTTACCGTTTAATCGCAGCCAGTAAAAAATAGGTGTAAACAAAAAGAAAAAGTTAATTTAATGAAAAGCGCATTTTTGAGTTAAATCTGAGAGTAATTTGGACTATAATACGCGCCTAAAATATCGTTCAATCCCTAACCCCGGGTGAAATTACTTATGTTGATCCTTCGTGGTGCACCAGCACTTTCAGAGTTCAGAGTTAATAAAATTTTAGCGCGTTGCCAACAATCGCAACTTCCTGTCACCAATGTATATGCCGAATACGCTCACTTTGCCGATTTAACATCGCCATTAAACAATGATGAGCAAACCAAACTTGAGAAGTTATTAACCTATGGACCAACAATAGCTGAGCATGCGCCAGCGGGTCAGTTGGTATTAGTAACGCCTCGCCCTGGTACTATTTCGCCATGGGCTTCAAAAGCGACTGATATCGCTCATAACTGTGGGCTTAAGCAAGTTCATCGAGTTGAGCGTGGTATTGCTTATTATGTTGAAGGTGATTTAAATGCAGAGCAGCTTGCACACGTTATTGCGCTTCTTCATGACCGTATGACTGAAGCTACTCACAGTAAATTAGAAGATGCCGCGCAGTTATTTCGCAGTGATGCACCTCGTCCAATGTCATCAGTTGATATTTTAGGTGGCGGCCGCGAAGCATTAGCCGTAGCCAATATAGAGCAAGGGTTTGCACTTGCTGATGATGAAATTGACTACTTAGTAGAAAACTTCATCAAGTTAGGGCGCAACCCTAACGACATCGAATTATTCATGTTTGCACAAGCAAACTCAGAGCATTGTCGTCATAAAATATTTAATGCTGATTGGACTATCGATGGTATTGAACAGCCAAAGTCGTTGTTTAAAATGATTAAAAATACCTTTGAGCATAATCCTGAAAATGTACTGTCTGCTTATAAAGATAACGCAGCCGTAATGAAAGGCTCAAAGGCGGGTCGCTTCTTCCCGAATGCGCAAGGTGAATATGCGTATCATCAAGAAGACATTGAAATTTTAATGAAAGTTGAAACCCATAACCACCCAACAGCGATTGCTCCTTTTTCTGGTGCTGCAACTGGATCAGGCGGTGAAATCCGTGATGAGGGCGCAACCGGTCGAGGTTCTAAGCCAAAAGCGGGTTTAGTTGGCTTTACTGTATCTAACTTACGTATCCCTGGTTTTGAACAGCCTTGGGAAAGCGATTTTGGTAAACCTGGCCGTATTGTAAACGCACTTGATATAATGACAGAAGGTCCACTAGGCGGTGCTGCATTTAATAATGAGTTTGGTCGTCCTAATCTTTTAGGTTATTTCCGTACTTACGAAGAAAAAGTAACGAGTCACAATGGTGAAGAGGTACGTGGTTACCACAAGCCAATTATGCTTGCCGGTGGTTTAGGTAATATTCGTGCTGAGCATGTTCAAAAAGGCGATATTCCAGTAGGCGCAAAACTGATTGCGCTTGGCGGCCCTGCAATGAACATTGGTTTAGGCGGTGGTGCTGCATCTAGCATGGCATCGGGTCAATCAAACGAAGATTTAGATTTTGCTTCTGTTCAACGTGAAAACCCAGAAATGGAACGTCGTTGTCAAGAAGTGATCGACAAATGTTGGCAGCTAGGTGATGCAAACCCTATTGCGTTTATACACGATGTGGGCGCCGGTGGTTTATCAAATGCATTCCCTGAGCTTGTAGATGATGGTGGCCGTGGTGGTAAATTCCAACTACGTGATATCCCTAATGATGAGCCGGGCATGGCACCACACGAAATTTGGTGTAATGAATCGCAAGAGCGCTATGTGCTTGCTGTGGGCGTTGAAGACTTTGCACGCTTTGAAGCAATTTGTAAGCGTGAGCGCGCACAATATGCAGTTATTGGTGAAGCAACAGAAGAGCGTCATTTAACGGTTGCGGATAGTCATTTTGATAACAGCCCTGTAGATTTACCACTGGATGTATTATTAGGTAAAGCACCTAAAATGCATCGTGATGTTACTTCGCAACAAGTAGTAGGCACTGCACTTGATATGGATGCTATTAATCCTGCGGATGCAGCGCAGCGTTTATTACGTTTACCAACCATTGCAGAAAAAACCTTCCTGATTACTATTGGCGATCGCTCTGTAACTGGTTTAGTAGCGCGCGATCAAATGGTAGGCCCTTGGCAAGTGCCTGTGGCTAACTGTGCAGTTACCGCAGCAACTTACGATACTTACCACGGTGAAGCTATGTCACTAGGTGAACGTACTCCAGCGGCATTACTTAATTATGGCGCCTCAGCACGTTTGGCTGTGGCTGAGTCTCTTACAAATATTGCTGGTGCTAATATTGGTGACTTAGAAAACATTAAGTTATCTGCAAACTGGATGGCGGCTGCGGGTCACCCTGGCGAAGACGCAGGTTTATATGAAGCGGTAAAAGCTGTTGGTGAAGAGTTATGTCCAGCACTTGATTTAACTATACCTGTAGGTAAAGACTCGATGTCGATGAAAACGACATGGAAAAATGAAGATGATACAACTGAGCAATCAGTAACATCACCTTTATCACTGATTATTACAGCGTTTGGCCGCGTTGATGATGTGCGTAAAACGGTGACTCCACAGCTGCGCACTGATAAAGGCGAGACATCGCTTATATTAGTTGATTTAGGTGCGGGTAAAAACCGTATGGGCGCATCAAGCCTTGCACAAGTTTATAAGCAGCTTGGTGATGTTACTCCTGATGTAGACAGCCCTGAGTTACTAAAAGGCTTTTACAATGCTATGCAGGCGCTAGTGGCTGATAGTAAGCTACTTGCGTATCACGATCGTTCAGACGGTGGCTTGTTTACTACTATCGCTGAAATGGCGTTTACCGGCCACACCGGTGTAACCGTTGATTTAGCGACTTTGACTGGCTCGGATATTGAAGCGCTTTATAACGAAGAGTTAGGTGCTGTAATTCAAGTAGCAAACAGTGATTTAGATGCTGTAAAAGCTGTATTTGAGCAGCATGGTGTTGCCGCAATTAGCCATGTGATTGGCTCGCTTAATAATGACGATAACATTGTATTTAATCGTGGTGAGCAAACAGTACTTAATCATACTCGTACTGAGCTTCGTACAATTTGGGCCGAAACAACCTATCAGATGCAAGCGCGTCGTGATAACCCTGAGTGTGCTAAGCAAGAGTTTGACGCTAAATTTGATGCAAAAGACCCAGGCTTAAACGTTAAACTTAACTTTGACTTAAACGAAGATATTGCTGCACCGTACATTGCGACAGGTGCTAAGCCACAAATGGCTATTTTACGTGAGCAGGGCGTTAACTCGCACCTAGAAATGGCTGCTGCGTTTAACCGTGCTGGTTTTGCTGCGGTAGATGTTCACATGAGTGATATTTTAGAAGGTCGTTTAACGCTTGAACAGTTTAAAGGTTTAGTGGCGTGTGGTGGCTTCTCTTACGGTGACGTATTAGGCGCCGGTGAAGGCTGGGCTAAGTCAATATTGTTTAACGATATGGCACGCGATCAGTTCCAAAGCTTCTTCCATCGTGAAGATACCTTTAGCTTAGGTGTATGTAACGGTTGTCAGATGCTATCAACATTAAAAGAGTTGATTCCAGGTACTGAACATTGGCCGCGCTTTGTAACTAATAAGTCAGAGCGTTTTGAAGCACGCTTTAGTCTGGTTGAAATTCAAGAAAACCCATCGGTGTTCTTTAATGGTATGGCAGGTTCACGTATGCCAATTGCAGTTTCACATGGTGAAGGTCATGCAGAATTTGCAAATGATGCGGCAACTAAGGCTGCACTTGCAAGCGGCACCGTAGCGGTTAAGTTTGTTGATAACTACGGTAATCCAACAACACAGTACCCAGCAAACCCGAATGGTTCACCTGAGGGGATCACGGGTATTACATCAACAGATGGTCGTGCAACTGTAATGATGCCACACCCTGAACGTGTATTCCGTGCGGTTGCTAACTCTTGGCACCCAGATGAGTGGGCCGAGGATAGCCCATGGATGCGTATGTTTAGAAATGCGCGTAAAAATGTAGGTTAATATACACGCTGGATTCATGATCTAAATGTAAGATAAAAAGGCTGCCTTGTGCAGCCTTTTTTGTTTAGACTGTTCAAGGTTCAAGGTTCAAGGTTCAAGGTTCAAGGTTCAAGGTTCAAATTAAGGATAGTATGATCAAACGCATCGCATGGGGAATCGTGTTTTTATTTCTGAGTGTTTTAACACTGGGTTATGTATTTCGTATGCCTATAACTCAATGGGCTATAGCGCCATCTTTGAGCCAATCTGGTGTTGAACTACATTGTTTAGATTGGTCACTAAATGCAAATATTAGCTTAAACGTAAACCGATTATGTTTGACTTACCAAGGCCATCAAATTGAGCTTGGTGGCATTGTGGCTGATACAAAAAAAATAACTGTTGGCCGTGCTAATCTTCGTTTAAATGATAGCGAGAGTGTCTCAGCAAGTCATAATTCCTTCAAAAAGCTGGCACTTAGTTTACCCAAAGAGCGGCCGAAAATTGATATCAAAAGATTGTTAATTACCCACCCACAACTTCATGATGAACTGGTAGTTAGCATTGGTGAAGAGAAGCTAAATACATTTGTGATTTCAGGTGATGCAATCGCAGAGGTAACAGTCAGCAATCATAAAATTACTGGTCACTTTAAGTTAGCTGATGGATTACTAACAAAGATAAAGCCGATACCCGCGCTTTCATTAAACAGTGGGCATGAGTTCACCTTTGATGGGTTATCCGTTGATATAAAATCAAACATAGATGCTGAGTTTACACAGCAATTTAGTAAATGCCCAGTAACGCTAAAGGCTTTTGGTGATATGAATATTTACTATCACTTTAACGATAAAAAAGCCTTGTTAAATACACAGCAATTAACCAGCTTGGTAACGTTTGATAGTGATTGTTTGACGCTTATAAGCAATCAATCACAGCGTGAATTTGTAGCCAAGCAGCTGCCGTTAAAATGGCAATTGATGCTTAGTGATACGGTAAAGTTTGAAAACGGACAACTTGTTATACCGTCAATGCTATTAAACACTAAAAATAGTGAAACGAAGCTGAGCCTGAAAAACCTAGCAATTAATATTCAGCAGCCGTTAGAGTATGCCAAAGGCAATATTAAGTTATTGTTTATCAGTGAAGACGTTGAGCATATAGAAATAGATGCAGCTTTAAATAACTTGGCTGTGAATGGCAACTACCAATTAAAAGTTGATGAGCTGCCTGGTTTTTTACCCGCATCAGCTAAAAAGGTAGCAAGCACAGGTCAATTTAAAATAGCGGATGTTTTACAACATAAAAAAAATGCGAAAATAACCAGCGAGATTGCTTTTGCTGAGCTTAGTTTTGATAAATTAACAGTAAAGGGCTACAAGGCACAGTTTACGACTGAGCTTGACGATAAACAAAATATCAATGCAAGCTTGGATAGCCAATTACGCTCAGTGGCTTATGAGCAATACCAAGTGCGCGGTGTAAATAATCAATTATCAGCATCTTCTAGTTTGGCTGTTGGCGAATTATTTGTCGATTTAAACAGTGAAACTAAACTTACCCAATTTAACAGTGCTCTTTTAAACCTAAGTAATATTCGCATAAGCTCCAAAGGCCTGCAAAGTCGGGCGCTTCAAGCCTCACATCATATATTTATTGATGATATTGAGTTGGTAGCCAGTCACCACATATCTGCTGTGGAACATCCATTTGAGATAACAGTTGCAGATCAAGCTGTGACTAAACTTAACCCTGTTTTACAGCAGTTTGAACCATTAGCCACGCTGACCGACGGTAGCTTTAATGGGGGTGTTCGCGGAGATGTTAATTTACAGCAGGCTGAGTTTGCATTTCAAGTAGAACAGGTAAGTGGCTTATACAACGATTATTTAGCTACGCATTTTAGCAGTCGCTTAACGGGTTCTTATGATTCAGGGCAGCTTAATGTGGCTCCTACTACATTTGAATTAAATGAGTTACGAGCAGGTGCTGTTGTGAGTAACATTGTCGGTAATTTTAGTGTTGAGAACTCTATTGCTCGCGCTGAAAAAATAACTGCTGATGTACTCGGTGGTCGTTTTGCTTTGGATAGCTACAAAGTGACGGAAAAAGCGCAGCAGTCTTTGGTCACATTTGAAAATATTGATGCGAGTAAACTTATTACCTTAGATGATAAATCAGGCATTACACTAACTGGTCGAGTGAATGGCCGCTTACCCGTTTACTTTGATCAACAAGGTATTTCGGTAAAATCTGGTGAATTATCTAACCAAGGAACAGGTAAACTAGTTATTACTGACAATGCAGCTTTTGATGCAGTTAAAGCTCAGCAACAAGAACTGGACCCGATTTTAAGCTTGTTGGAAGATTTAGACATTCAGAGCTTAAACAGTAGTGTTGACTTAAAGCCTGACGGTTGGCTTTATTTAGGTGTAAACTTAAAGGGATACAATAAGGAACAGGCGCAGCAAGTTAACTTTAATTACAACCATGAAGAAAATGTTTTTACACTCTTAAGAGCATTGCGCTTAAGTGATGAAATTACTCAAAAAGTTGAACAAGAGTATTCAACAAAAGGAACTAAAAATGACTAAATGGCTGATAATACTTACAGCACTGGGGTTGCTTAGTGCATGTACGCACCGCGTTGAAGTGGCAGCGAAAGAGCCTATCACCATTAATTTAAATGTGAAGGTTGATCATGAAATTCGCGTAAAAGTTGATAAAGAGCTAGATGACTTATTTAGCGATGACAGTGAGTTATTCTAAGGAGCAATTATGAGTTTATTAAAAAATAAAAAGTTAAACGTGATCACACTTTTAAGTGCCGCTTTATTGTCATTTTCTGCTTGGGCAATCAGTTTAGATGATGCTAAAAACCAAGGGCTTGTGGGTGAAGATAGCTCAGGTTATTTAGGTTTGGTTGTACAAAATGCAGAGGCTAAAGCGGTTGTTGATGAAATTAACGCAAAGCGCAAAGCACAATATTTAAAACTTGCGAAAAAGAACAACTTGTCACTTGCTCAAGTAGAAGCACTAGCGGCGGCAAAAACCATTGAAAAAACCCAAGCAGGGCATTTCGTTGAAGTTAATGGTGAGTGGGTGAAAAAATAACTCTGCGCATTATTAAAAACCAAAAACCGAGCTTATGCGCTCGGTTTTTTGCAATTTTTAAGTAGCTGCTGCCAAAAGTGAATTCCCTTACGGCGAGCTAAGTTGATATTGTGTTCAGGAATTGACTCCGGCTCGTTGTATTCATCTAGTGCCGCGCTCATACTTGCTTCACGTATTAAGTGTAAAGTAGGAAAAGGCGAGCGATTAGTATAATTTGCAGCGTCATCTTCATCACTATCAGCAAAAACATAGTCAGGATGAAAGTTTGCAATTTGGTACTTCCCCTCAAAACCTTGTGCAACTAATAGCGCATTGGCTAAGTCAACAAGGTCTAAAAAATCTTCAAAATCAGTAAAGCCATTATCAAATATTAACAAAGTTGTTTCACGCTGAGGATCACGGTCAAGCTGGATACATTGTTCAAGCATATCCATAACTGCATCATCAATTTTTGAGGTGTTACTAATGGTGTAGTGAATGCAGTTATTTTCAACTTCTTTACGGGCAAATGGACAAAAATTGTATTTTACAATCACAGCGCTTACCCATTCACGGGTTTGAGATATAGCTAAGTTGGTCACGATTTTGGCTCTAAATAAGGAGTTATAATGGCAAGCGTTTTGGCAATAGCGCCTTGGTTTTTAGCAACGCACTGAGCTGCTTTACTGCCAAGAATATCACACGCTTTGGTGTTTTTAATCAAGCTAAGCAATGCAAGCACCAGTTCGTCAGTATTTTCAACCACATGGGCGCCTTTGAGTTTAATAAGTTCAGGGTAAACATGGTCAAAGTTGTAGGTATGAGGGCCGGTAAGTACACCCACTGAAAAAGCTGCCGACTCTAATGGGTTATGGCCACCACGACGAATTAAACTGCCACCAATAAAACTAATATTAGCGGCACCATATAGATATTGTAATTCACCTAATGTGTCGGCTAACACAACTTGTTCATTGTTATAATTTTTTTGACTGCGACGACTAAAGCTAAGATTCGAGTGAGTCAGTAGCTCTGCAACTTTATCAAATTGTTCGGGGTGACGTGGCGCAATGATCAGCAAAGCGTCAGGATGTGTTTCTAGTAGTTGCTGGTGGGCTGCTAAAATAAACTCATGCTCTATAGGGTGTGTAGAACCTGCGACCCATATAAAGCGTTCTGCTTTTTTATAATATTGCTTTAAAGAGGCTACTTTATCGAGTTGTGCAGTGGTTGGGGTAATATCAAATTTTATTGATCCCGTTACATGGCTTTTTTTAGCAGGTAGCCCTAATTCAATAAAGCGATTTGCATCTGTTTTGTCATGACTTGCAAGTGTGGTAATTGATTGCATGATACTGCGAGTTAGCTGGGCCACTTTTTCGTAGCCTTGCTGAGACTTTTCAGATAGACGTGCGTTAACTACCAATACAGGTATATTTTGTTTGTACGCATTAGCCATTAAGTTCGGCCATAGTTCAGTTTCTAAAATACAGAGTAATTGCGGTTTTACTCGTTTTAAAAAGCGAGTGGTGGCCATAGGAAAATCAATGGGTAAATAACTAACAGCAACGCTTTGTTTAAATTGTGCGCTAGCTTGCTCTCGTCCTGTTGGAGTATTGCAGGTAATTAAAATATTTAACTGCGGTTGCTGATGTTGTAGGGCTTTAATTAAAGGGGTTGCAGCTAACACCTCGCCCACAGAAGCACAATGAAATACAACTGGTTTGTTGTTTGAAAATAAAGCGCGGCTTATGAAGCCAAAACGTTCCTTAAAGTGAGCGCGATATCCTGCGTTTTTTTTACCTCTTAGTACATATAAGTAAAATACAATCAGTGGGCTAATAATAATTAATGCGAGTGAATAAAAAATGCGTGCCATACTGTTGCTTTATATAGATGAAAGTGGCGCTAGTTTAGCGTGAAATCGTTTTTTTCTAAATACACAAATATAAAATAGCAACTTGAAAAAGGTAACAACGATAAAAACCTTCTTTATCTGAATAATAACTTTCTACCCGTACTTTAATTTAGTTATATAGAGGTGATTTGGCTATAAAATTATGGAATAATGAAATTAATTTTTCCTGCCATTTCAGTTCCAAGAGGAATATCTCATGTCAATTATAGATTCAGTGGCAACTAGCTACCTAGAAAGTTTAAATCGTCACCAAGTATTGTTCGAAACCATGGAGGCGTATCATCAAGAGGTAATGCAGTTGTTAGAAGCATGTCATAGTGCTTTACAGGCTGGTGGTAAGGTTGTTTGGTTTGGTAATGGCGGCAGTGCGGCTGATGCGCAGCATTTGGCTGCAGAGTTTGTGGTACGTTATAAGTTAGAGCGAGGACCGTTAGCGTCTATTGCTCTAACCACAGACACCTCTATTTTAACAGCGCACAGTAATGACTATCATTTTGACACAGTATTTGAACGCCAAGTTCAGGCGCTATGTAAACCTGAAGATATCGTAATTGGCTTAACTACATCGGGCACCAGTAATAATATTAATTTAGCGTTAGAAGCCGCTAATAAAATAGGAGCATTCACTGTTGCATTTACAGGTCGCGATGGAGGTAAAGTAAAAGACATCGCCAAGTTACCTATTATTATTAAAAATGATGAAACAGCCCGTATTCAAGAGGCGCACATGTTTATTGGCCATTGGCTGTGTGAAGCCATGGATATGGTTGTTGCGGAGCAGCAGTAATGGATTTATCGCTATTAAAAAACTTATCAGCAGCGCGTATTTTAGTGGTTGGTGACGTTATGCTCGACCGCTACTGGTATGGTGATTCTGGCCGTATTTCGCCGGAGGCACCAGTACCCGTTGTAAAAGTCAGTAAATTTGAAGACAAAGCCGGTGGTGCCGCCAATGTGGCTAAAAATATAGCCCGACTAGATGGCAAAGTGGGTTTACTTGGCCTAATTGGCGAGGATGAAAGCGGACAAATTTTAGAAAACATTCTAGAGGGTGAAAAAATAAATTCACAGCTTGTGAGTGTATGCGATTTGCCGACTATTTCTAAAATGCGGGTGATCAGTCGTCATCAACAAGTTGTGCGTTTAGATTTAGAAGAGGCTTTTAATGAGTCTCATAGCCAGTTGTTATTAAATCGATTAGAGCTGGTGCTGAGTGATTACGACTTTATTGTGTTTTCTGATTACAACAAGGGCTCACTCGCGCTAATCCAAAAAATGATTTCGGTTGCTAAAGATGCAGGTAAAACCGTGCTTGTTGACCCTAAATCATCTGATTTAGAGTTGTACCGTGGAGCTGATTACATAACCCCTAATTTAAATGAGTTTAAATTAGCGGGTGGTCAGGTTGGTTCAGAAGAGTTGCTTGCTAGCAGTGCGCGTACCCTGATTAGTGATGCGGGTATTAACGCCATGCTACTAACACGCTCAGAACAAGGTATGTCGCTAATTGATGCAACGCAAAAGCATGACTTTGCAGCGCAACAACTCGAAGTAAGTGATGTAACCGGTGCGGGCGATACTGTTATTGCTACATTAGCTGTAATGCTAGGTGCGGGTATGACCGCCAAAGATGCAGTCGAAATTGCAAACTTAGCTGCCGGTATTGCAGTAAGTAAATTGGGAGCGGCTACGGTTTCTCCTGAAGAGTTGAGCCGCAAGTTAGGCCAATACTTACAAGCCACTGGCGAGCATTATCAAACCCCATTTGATGATGTATTACAACATATTGAATTTGCAAAGCAAAATGGAGAAACCATTGTATTTACTAATGGTTGTTTTGATATTTTGCATGCAGGCCATGTGCGCTATTTAGCGCAAGCTAAAGCGCGTGGTGATAGATTAGTGGTTGGTTTAAATAACGATGAATCCATTGCCCGTTTAAAAGGCCCTGAGCGCCCAATTAACCCATTAGATGAGCGTGCTATGGTTTTAAGTGCATTAGCCTCAGTTGATTGGGTTATTCCGTTTGGCAGTGAGGCTGAAAATGACACACCAGCAAAGCTAATTGAGCAAATTAGCCCAGATATTCTTGTTAAAGGTGGTGATTACACTGTTGAGCAAATTGCCGGTGCTGAGCACGTGTTGCGTCATGGCGGAAAGGTAGAAGTGCTTGAGTTTTTAGATGGTTGCTCTACATCAAAAGTGATTAGCAAAATAAAAAGCTAGTTAGTGAAATAAAAAAGGGGATAAACTTTGGTTTATCCCCTTTTTTAATGCTTGCAAAACTAAAAGTTATATTCGAACTTTGCAAATGCAGACGTATCGTTTTCTGCTCCATCGTTATTAGAGGCAAGTCCGCCAAGGGTCAAGCGCCCCCCCATGGCAAGCATTCTGTAACGTACTTCAAGCTGTTTAGAGCTAAATGCTGTTTTGGTAATCGAGTTACCTAAGTCTGGGTTATTTGGGTATCTATCACGGTTGTCGCTGTTGTAGTCTATATCACGTAATTTTACTTGCCAGTCAGTTCCGCTTGAGAGTTGCCCAAGTACGGTTAACACTAGCGATTGCGCATCATTATCATAGGTAGAGCCGATAGGGCGACCATGGTAACGGTATCCTGAATTATAAATACTGTGCTCATAGAAGCAGTTTTCAGTTGCTGATGTGGCAGAACACGCTACGCCGGTATCAGTGTATTCTAGGTTAAATAAAATATTCTGATTATAAATACGAGTCGTAGTTTGTATTCCACCAAGATAGCCTCTGTCTACTGGCTTAATGCCGCCACTGGTATCTTCACCAATAGTGCTTGCATATACCGCATAAGGTTGATTAAACAAAGTGTCAGACCAACGAATATCAAAGCCCGCGAGTTGATTACCCAAGCGAGTTATAAGCTCACCATCACAATCATTGGTACCATCAACACATTCACCTCCGCCGGTTATTAAATCAAAAAAATCGCCTGCTGAACTGGGTTGTCCCTTGCCAGCCCATTGTGCTGACCAACTAAAGCCTATTTCTAATTGTTGAATTGGACGAAGATTTAAACGAGTACTCCATAATAATGCATCAGGTACAACTCGGGTTGACTCAAGCTTAGCCATTTGTGCTGTAAAGCTCCACTGACCAATCCAGCTAAGCCAAGGCGTTTCGAACGCGCTACTTTGTTCTCGGCTGAGGCTTATTGCGGGAAGTGGCTTTGAATTACCAGACATAATTAAGCTGTTATCAACACCTGGGCCCCAAAATTGCTCAACGGCACCTGCTCTTACAATCCAATTACCCATACGATAAGCTAAATAGCTGTCATCTAAAGAGGTATCATTACAGTCTGTTAATACTTGCTCATTTTTGGCTATATCGTCAGTTGTTTTGCCATTGACTAAACAGTTTTTGCCATCACTGCGATGATTAAGCGCAACTTTAGCCGCAAAGTTATGTCCTAGATAAGCATAAGCTGCTGTTAATTCAGACTCTTGAGTATTTGTTGCCCCAAAGCTAGTAACGGCTAATGGATCTGAGTTGGCGGAAGCTGAAAGTTGTACACTATGAGAACCACTATTTTCTGACTTATAACGATGTTTCACACGCAATAACGCATCCTGCAGGCGAGGAGGTAATTGTTCTAACGTCGTATTATTTACATCATTAATAAAGCTTTTCCACATTAATGGATACGTTGTTACTGGCGCTAAAATAATGCCAGCATCGGCAAGCTGTTGTATATCAGCTCTAAGACCATAGTCATCAGGCTTTACCCAGGGTTCAGCATTCACGGTTGTGGTTACGGCACAAAAAAGTGAAGAGAGTATAAAAATTTTGTTTCGCAAAGCTCAGATCCTTGTGATTTAAATTGCGGCTAAGTCTAGCAATCTACGCCTTTTATTGCAGTAATTAAATCAACTCATTAAACAAAGATTAGCTAAAAAATATTACTCTGGAACAGATTAAAACACTGTAGCTCTATCGTAAAAAAGATGGCGTTGATATACTCGCTGCAAAGGAAAAGCAGAGATAGTAATGAGCAACAAACGACTTTTATTTATTCCCGTGTCATCGCCAGAAGGTATTGGTGAATATATGCGCTCATTACAGCTAGCTCATACTCTTACCTCAGAGTACGACAAGCAGTTAGATATTCATTTCATTTTAAATAAGCACACGGCTTACGCTAAAAGTTGCCCGTTTCCTACTTTACTGTTAAATCAATCGGCAACAAAAGAAAACACACGTGTATGTCAGTTTATTGAGCAATACAAACCAGATGTGGTGCTGTTTGACTGCGCAGGGCGAGCAGAACAAATGAAGGCCGCGAGAAGTGTGGGTGCTAAAGTGGTTTTTATTTCTCAGCATACAAAAAAACGAGCAAAGGGCTTAAAGCTCAATAGAGCGGGTCTTATTGATACTCATTGGGTGGTTCAGCCTGATTACTGTATCGACCCTCTTTCATGGTATGAAAAACTAAAGCTCAATATGGTGCCATTGGCATACCCTAAAAATGTAGGGCCATTTACTGTTTTTGCTTCAGAGCAACAAAAAAGTGATGTGCTGACACGTTATAACTTACAAGAAAAAGAATTTTTTATCGTGAATGCAGGCTCCGGTGGGCATACTATTAATGGGCAAAGCTGTGCTGATATCTATTATAAAGCAGGACTGATTATTGCGAAAAAAACGGGTTTAAAAGGGGTTGTGGTGTTTGGTCCTAACTATACGAGCCCATTACCAGATACCGATGAGCTTACTTGTTTAGCAAGTCTTCAGGGTGAAGAGTTTTTAGCCTTACTAAGTCAGGCAAAGGTGGCATTATTAAGCGCGGGTGATACTTTACTCCAAGCTATTGCCTTGCAAACCCCCACTATTGCGTGTGCTATTTCAAAAGATCAAGGTGAGCGCCTCACTCGTTGTACTCGCACAGAAGTGGTTTACCAGGCACAGCTTGATATTGTCGATATAAGTGAGAAAGTGCAAACGTTACTTACAGAGTCTCGTTATAAATATATTATTGATAAGTATTCTACTTTAGAAACAATCCACAGTTTTGATATTATTACACAAGGATTGAAAAACATGTTGTTTGATAATACTCATTAGTTATCAAAATTTTAGTTTACAGGATCTTGATTTAGCAAGTTTTCTAGAATTCGAGCTTTTGGTTGTATTGGTTGACTAATGTTTGCCAATCGTTTTGCTGCCAATGAAAGTTGCTATTGCGGCTTTGCTCTTTTAAAAAGGAGCGCTGTAAGCGAGACATATTGCTTTGTTGCCATTTTTTATGGGGCACTTTTATTTCGCCACGGTCAAAGTCGATAATGTAAACATCACCAGAGTCATCAAATAAAATATTATTAATATTTAAATCAGCGTGATAAACCCCTTTACTATGAAATTGGGCAATAGTTTGTGCTATTTTTTTTATCTCAGCTTCACTCAATGTGCGTTCAATCAATATATCTAATATACTTTTAGCACCGCTAACCGCTTCAGTAATAATATCACCTCGGTAAATGAAGCCATGTCGGCTCACTTTAGCTGCAATGGGCTTTGGTACATTTAAACCTAACTCTATTAATTGCGTCATTAAGCTAAATTCTTGATAAACACGCGTATGCTCAAGTCCGAAGTATAAATATTGGTCACTAAGTAGCTTGCCTATGAGGCCGCCACGCCAATAATGGCGCAACACAGCTGTTAAATCTGCATGTTTAAAAAACCAAGCAGTTGCACGCCCCTTTTTAGCGCCGACAATTTTTTGCTGTTGTTGCCAGAAATTGGGCTCAAACCAATCTAACTCTATTTTGGCGCTATATTGAGGATGGCTTAAAATGACATGGTTATTTTTGACGTGTTGATTAAACATAGCTCATAGGATTCGCTTAAATATGTGCACATATTAACGTGTTTTCAGGCTAAGGATAAGTACTTGCAATGACGCGATTATAATTTAAGATCAGGTTTTATTATTTTACCTCCAAGGAAACGTGTGACTTCAGCGCCTACTTACACATCTATTTGTATTTTACGTCTTTCTGCCATTGGTGATGTATGCCATGCAGTGAGTGCGGTACAAGCAATTCAAAAAGCGCATCCAAATGCTAAAATTACATGGGTGATAGGGAAAGTCGAGGCGATGCTGTTAGCAGATTTGCCTGGCGTTGAGCTTGTTGTATTTGATAAAAAACAAGGTAAAGCGGCACTGAAACAGTTAAAGCAAACCTTCCAAGGGCAGTGTTTTGATGTACTGCTTAATATGCAAGTGGCTTTAAGAGCTGGTTTTGTCGCTCGCTGTATTCCAGCCAAAGTTAAAATTGGTTTTGACTGGGCTCGCTCAAAAGAGCTGCATAGTTTATTTATTAATAAACGCATTAAAGCCCAATCTCAGGCACATGTTTTAGAGGGGTTTAAAGGCTTTGCTCAAGCGATTGGTGTTGATGATTATGTCCCTGTTTGGAATATGCCCTACACCGACAAAGATCAAGCTAAAGCTGATGAGCTGTTAGGTGAAGATTATTTATCACATAAGCTATTCGTTATTTCGCCAGCAGCAAGTAAAGCACAGCGTAACTGGTTAGCCGAAAGCTATGCCGTGCTTGCTGATTATGCCAATGCGCAAGGTTTTAAAGTGGTGCTAACCGGTGGGCCTACTGAACTGGAAATTAATTTAGCAAATAACATCATTAAATACTCTGATTCACCCATTCTGAACTTGGTGGGTAAAACAAAACTCAAAGAATTATTGTGCGTACTTAAGCGTGCAGACTTAGTACTTGCGCCCGATACAGGCCCAGCTCATATGGCGGTGACTGTGGGCACACCGGTTATTGGCCTATATGCGCATTCAAACCCAGCGCGAACGGGGCCTTATTTATATCAAGATTACGTGGTTGAGGTTTATCACCAAAACTTATTAAAGCAAACAGGTAAAACCGCCGAGCAACTACCTTGGGGTACGCGGATTAAGGGCGATGATTTAATGAGTCAAATAACCACGGATGCAGTAAAAGAAATGTTTGACCATGTTGTTAAAAAAGAGTCGTTATTATGAATGGTAAACACACAAATAAGGCGCTTTTTTTAGACCGTGATGGTGTAGTAAATGTTGACCATGGCTATATATTTAAAAGCGAAGAGTTTGAATTTATAGAGGGTGTGTTTTCAACGTGTAAAGCATTCTATGACGCGGGCTATAAAATAATTGTTGTAACTAACCAATCAGGTATTGGTCGAGGTTATTACTCAGAAGCCGATTTTTTTGCCCTTAACATATGGATGAAAGCGCAGTTTAGTCATCATCAAATTGAAATTACTGATGTTTATTTTTGTCCTCATCACCCTAAAAATGCATTGCCAGCGTATTTAACAGATTGCGATTGCAGAAAACCAGCGCCTGGTATGTTGCTGCAAGGAATAAAAGATCATCATATCGACCCTGCACTTAGTGTGATGGTGGGAGACAAACGAGGTGATATGCAAGCTGCTATGAGCGCTAATATCCGTACTAAAATACTGGTACGTTCGGGGCAAGCAGTTGATGAGCAAGCCGTAAAGTCTGCTGACTATGTTTGTGACTCAATCAAGGAGCTTCCTGTTCTGCTTGCTGATCTGCTTTAGTGCATACCTCACGCCTGTAAACTGGCAGCTTTTCCTGCCAGTTAGCTAATTTGCGACGAATGACAAACAGTGCAATTTCGCGCTTAAACTTTTACAATACCCGCATTATAAATAGCAGCAACACGTCTGCTGTTTAACCCGTTCAACCAAATGGAGATCACAGATGAGAGCATCTGCTTTTTTTAGCCAATTACAACAGCAAATCGAAGACGTCAAAGCTGAAGGTTTGTACAAAAATGAACGTGTTATCACTTCACAGCAGCAAGCTCAAATTGAAGTGGCATCAGGTGATAAGGTTATTAACTTTTGTGCTAACAACTACTTAGGTTTAGCTAACAGCCCAGAGCTAATTGCAGCTGCCCAACAAGGCTTAGATGACCATGGCTTTGGTGTTGCCTCAGTGCGTTTTATTTGTGGTACCCAAGATATTCATAAAACGCTTGAGAAAAAAATCAGTCAATTTTTAGAAACTGAAGACACCATTTTGTACTCATCATGCTTTGATGCGAATACAGGCTTGTTTGAAACTATTTTAGGTGCAGACGATGCAATTATTTCTGATTCATTAAACCATGCATCTATTATTGATGGCGTGCGTTTATGTAAAGCAAAACGTTTCCGTTATGCAAATAACGATATGGCTGATTTAGAAAAGCAATTAATTGCAGCCGATGAAGCCGGTGCTAAAACTAAACTAATTGCTACTGATGGCGTGTTCTCAATGGATGGCGTCATTTGTAATTTAGAAGCAGTGTGTGATTTAGCCGACAAATATGACGCGCTTGTTATGGTTGATGACTCACATGCCGTTGGTTTTGTTGGCGAAAACGGTAAAGGTACGCCTGAGTACTGTAATGTACTCGACCGTGTCGATATTATTACTGGCACCTTAGGCAAAGCGCTTGGTGGAGCTTCTGGTGGTTATACTTCAGGTAAAAAAGAAATTGTTGAGTGGCTTCGTCAGCGTTCACGTCCATACTTATTCTCAAATTCATTAGCGCCTTCAATCGTAACAGCGTCAATCAAAGTATTAGAAATGCTTGAAAATGGCGGTGAGCTTCGCGCTAAGCTATGGTCAAACGCTAAATACTTCCGCGAGCAGATGGAAACGGCAGGTTTTACCTGTGCAGGTAAAGATCATGCGATTATTCCAGTGATGCTAGGGGATGCAAAAGTGGCGTCACTTATGGCTGATAAACTATTGGCTGAAGGGATTTATGTAACTGGCTTTTCATTCCCTGTTGTACCAAAAGGTCAGGCGCGTATTCGTACCCAAATTTCTGCAGCGCACAGCAAGGAGCAGCTTGATACAGCCATTGCAGCCTTTACCCGTATTGGTAAAGAGATTGGTGTTATTTAATTTTCTTGTTAAATCGCGGCTAAAGTCGCGATTTTTTAATTGAGTGTGGATTATGAAAGCATTATCAAAGTTAAAAGCAGAGCCTGGCATTTGGATGACAGATGCACCAAAGCCTGAAGTAGGTCATAACGATCTGTTAATTAAGATTCGTAAAACAGCCATTTGTGGTACCGATGTTCATATTTACAAGTGGGATGAGTGGGCACAAAACACTATTCCTACACCTATGGTGGTTGGCCACGAATATGTGGGTGAAGTAATTGACATGGGCCAAGAAGTTCGCGGTTTCGAAGTTGGCGACCGTGTATCTGGTGAAGGTCATATAACCTGTGGTCATTGTCGTAACTGCCGTGCTGGACGTGTTCATTTATGCCGTAATACAACCGGTGTAGGTGTTAACCGCGAAGGTGCATTTGCTGAGTACCTAGTGATCCCAGCATTTAATGCATTTAAAATTCCAGATAACATTAGCGATGAACTGGCCTCTATTTTTGACCCGTTTGGTAATGCTGTACATACCGCTTTATCGTTTGATTTGGTGGGTGAAGATGTATTGATCACCGGTGCAGGCCCTATTGGTATTATGGCAGCCGCAGTAGCTAAACATGTAGGTGCTCGTCATGTAGTTATTACCGACGTAAATGAATATCGCCTAGACTTAGCGCGTAAAATGGGCGCAACGCGTGCTGTTAACGTCGCGAATGAAAAGCTTGAAGATGTAGCTAAAGAGCTGGGTATGACAGAGGGCTTTGATATTGGCCTAGAAATGTCAGGTGTTCCGAGTGCATTTAATGCCATGCTAAATAATATGAATCATGGCGGCAAAATTGCCATGTTAGGTATTCCACCTTCAGATATGGCGGTCGATTGGAATCAAGTTATCTTTAAAGGCTTAGTGATCAAAGGTATTTACGGTCGTGAGATGTTTGAAACCTGGTACAAAATGGCCAGCTTGATTCAATCAGGACTTGATTTAAAAACAATTATTACTCATCAATATTCAATTGATGACTTCCAAGCTGGCTTTGATATGATGATTTCAGGCCAATCAGGTAAAGTAATTCTTAACTGGGATTAATTATCCACTGTTAAGAAAATTAAAGGCGGCATTTGTCGCCTTTTTTGTAATTATAAGAGAGTACTATGGCATTTAAACATATATCAATCGCACAAACCCTCGAACTA
Source organism: Pseudoalteromonas sp. S1608 (assembly GCF_005887265.1). Lineage (GTDB taxonomy): Bacteria > Pseudomonadota > Gammaproteobacteria > Enterobacterales > Alteromonadaceae > Pseudoalteromonas > Pseudoalteromonas undina. Next base: position 51,584 of record NZ_PNDK01000042.1, on the reverse strand, counting down.
CTAAACAAAGAGGATGTGGTGATTGCCGATATTCGCGATCCTAATTCGTATCAGGCAGGGCACATTCCTGGCTCTGAAGCGCTTTCAAATGCAAATATCGCCCAATTTATGATGGAAAAAGAGTTTGACCAGCCGATTATTATTGTTTGTTATCACGGCATGAGCTCACAGGGTGCAGCAAGTTACTTAGTAGAGCAAGGCTTTGAAGATGTTTACAGCATGGATGGCGGTTTTACTGCGTGGGAAGCCGCTTACAAGGATAAAGTAGCACGATGATAGAGCTAGGCAGTCTAACTAATCCCCGCGCTGCACAGGGCTTTATAGATTACCTAAAAAGCCAAGGGCTTTCAGGGCAAATTCGTACTGAGGATGGCCATACGCTTGTTATTAGTGTGGCACCTGAAGACTTTCATGCAGTGCAGCCTTTATGGAACGAATTTGCTAAAAACCCTAATCATGAGCGTTACCAACAAGCATCATGGCAAGTAGGTACTACGCAGTCACCGTTAAAGTATCAAGGGCAGTCACTTAATTTAGTCGCTCGTTTTAAAGCCTTAAGCTGGCTTAATCAAGGTGTTAGTATTCTCAGCATTGTTGTTTATATTGCCTTTTTATTTGGTGCGTTTGAGCCTATTTATATGGCGTTGCAGTTCAATCCTGCGTCACCACTTACCTGGTTAACACCTGCTATTGTGCATTTTAGCGCTATGCATATTGTGTTTAACTTAATCTGGTGGGTATCGCTGGGTGATAACATTGAAAAGCAATGTGGTAAGTCGAGTTTAATCGGGCTGTTTTTAGTTACCGCTTTAATAAGTAATTGGGCACAGTACTTAATGGTCGGTCCTAACTTTGGTGGGCTTAGCGGTGTTGTATATGGGTTGTTAGGCTTTTGTTGGATTTACAGCGCGCTTAACCCTAAACAGCCTGCACTGGTTACAACCGCAATTGTTGGTTTTATGCTGGTATGGTTAGTACTTGGTTTTGCAGATGTATTATTTGTTGGAATGGCTAATTGGGCACACTTAGGTGGGCTTGTTAGCGGTATGGCTTTTGCCTATACCGCTCAGCTTTTTAAAACAAAAAGCGCCTAATGATATAAATATTTAGTAAATAACAGGTCTCGGATTATTTCTTGGCCTGTTTCTTCCTTAAGTAAGCTTTTTAGTTTTTCTGCGCTTTTAAGGCGAATTTGCTCACGCCCTGTTAAAGACTTTATTTTGTTTTCAGGCTCTTTTGATAATATCTCTACTAGCGCATCACGTAACAGCGGAGTGTGGTGTTCTACAATGGCAATATCGGATGTTTTGTTTAGCATTAAATCTACCGTGACGCGAACGTAACCCATTTTTTTACTTGATGGACCAATGTAATTGGTAATAATGTCTGGCTCAAACCCAAAATAACCCACAGTAGACTCAGCACGTGCTGATAAGCTAGTTAGGCTGACTAAAAGAATAAAAAGGCCTGTAAATACTGTTTTTTTCATTTCAAAAGCGTTTCCGTAAACTGGTTACAAATAGTTTATACTTATTAGTAAATAAGATACAGCAAGATGCTGTTATTTGTTGTGTTTGTAAAAGTACTCTGGATTCAAGTTTGGGATAGGCAATAGCGAGAGTCAAATGCTGATTAGCTTTTTATGACACAGGATGTGCTTGGTATTGAGTAAATCGCGCTTTTTCAAATTCGTTGGCAATGTTATGATCTCTTTGATTTTTTTCAAGTAGAGTTATTGTGATTACTTTTCCTCTTTCTTTATCTGCTGATTGGCAGAGTACCGCTCAAGTAATTGGCTTATCTAACGCTGAGAAAGAGTGGTTATTTGAACCGCATTCTTTAACGGCTAAATTAAAAAGTCAGTCTCAGCGTTTTGCCGTAAAAGTGTTGAGTGAGCAAAAAGTAGACCTTTCTCAATCACAGCAAACGCTATTAAGTAAGCAGGTAAGTACAGTACTTAACCGTGAAGTGTTACTGTTGTGTGATGAACAACCGATTGTTTATGCTCAAAGTTGGTTGCCAGTAACAAGCAATAATACAAACAATCAGCTGCACAATATGGGAGAACGCCCGTTAGGTGATGTAATCTTTCAAGATCCTGCGTTAAGGCGTACTGATATTGAAATTGCTCGCTTTGATGGTAATCACTCATTGCAATCACTGGTGAGCGAACTTAATTTACCGAATCGCTCTTTACTGGGCAGACGCAGCGTATTTTCTTTACATAACTATCAATTTTTGGTCTGTGAGGTTTTTTTACCAGGAGCTTACTTATACTCATGAAACTAGCCGCTTTGTCTGTTAATCATATTCCCTATTACATCCAGTTAATGCGAATTGATAAGCCCATAGGCACTTTATTGCTACTTTGGCCAACTTATTGGGCACTATGGATAGCGAATGATGGTCTGCCTAGCTTAACGAATTTCATTGTGTTTACCCTTGGAGTAATAGTTATGCGAAGCGCAGGATGCGTTATCAATGATTTTGCAGATAGAAAAATTGATGGCTCAGTAAAGCGTACTTGTCAGCGGCCGCTAGCGACCGGAGCGGTAAGTAGTGGCGAAGCAATTAGTTTGTTTTTATTACTCGTTGTCATCGCTTTTATATTAGTATTATTGCTTAATACCAATACTATTTTGTTATCGTTTGGTGCGCTTGGATTAGCGTTTTGTTATCCCTTTATGAAACGTTACACGCAACTTCCACAGGTTGTATTAGGGGCTGCTTTTGGTTGGGCAATTCCTATGGCATTTATGGCATCAACAAACTCATTGCCTGTGCAAGCTTGGTTGCTATTTATTGCCAATATTTGCTGGACGGTGGCTTACGACACTATGTACGCCATGGTTGATAGAGACGATGATTTAAAAATAGGAGTAAAATCAACCGCTATTTTATTCGCCAGTTATGACCGCCATATTATAGCGCTACTTAACTTTAGCTTTTTTGCGTTGATGGTTTTAATTGGGTTGATGAATCAAATAGGATTTAGTTTTTGGTTGGGATTAGCTATTGCAGCAATGTTACTTGTGTATCAACAGCGTTTGATTCATTTACGCCAGCGAGATAATTGTTTTAAAGCATTTTTAAATAACCATTACGTAGGACTGGCTATTTTTATTGGTTTATTATTTTCTTACCCCGTTTTTGCTTAACGGGGTGGGTCGATAATGCCACTAATTGACGCGTTTTTTCTGAACCAACCAGCAATCGAATAGCGGTTATCAACAGCAGGAAGTACTTCATGTACAAAGCGTTCGCTTTCAAATAATACCAAAGTGCCTGCCGTGGGTTTTATTACTATTTCTATGTCTTTACTTTTAGGCTTGTAAATAACTAGATCTCCACCTTCCTCTGGAGAGTTCAAATATAATACGGTAGTAAAAACACGGTTTGAACGACCTTTAAATGCATCTACATGTTTTTTATAAAAATCACCTTGCGTATATTTTGCATAGTGACATTCATAATCAAACAAACCCATAAAGAAAGTTCGATTAAGCGTATTACGAACTGCTTCCATTACTTGCTGGTAGCCAAGTTGTGCATTTGAACTGCCATCAAACCAATAGGTTTTGTCTTTACGAACTGTATTATCAATTTGCAAGTTATTTAATCGACCAATACCAGCAAGGCTAAAGTGTGGATTTATTCTGTAGCAATCTGCCATTAAATCAAAGATTAGGTCACTATCAATGGCGTTTTCAATAATGGCATAACCATGCGTTTCAATCTGCTCTAGATAAATTCCAGAAGCTGTAAAGTTGTTCATTAACGCTAGTCATAATAGTAGGGAGCGTTAGTTTAATGTAAAAAAACTTTAAAGCTACAAATTTATCGCGTTCACCAAAGCGCATGGTGTAATGTTATGCTTTTGAGACTTTATTTATTAGCGAGAGTAAGTGGTCAACATGCTCACCTGCTTCTATTTGTTGGCTGGTTTGCACAATAAGTTGCTCATGGCTAATATCGTTATTAGTTTTAAGTTGAATCAAGTTATGGTTTTCTGCCACAGAACTGGTGTGTTCAATACCGGCAATGGCAAAATGGTCTGACTTTTCAAGTCCGGCCATTACCTGATCAATACTGCCCACTTTAATAGTTGATACTTTATTTAATGAGTCTATTACTTCATTAAGCATTGATTGCACTTGTTTTGACTGTGAAAAACAACTGAACATTGGATAACTTTCGAGTTCTTTTTTACTAATATCGCTTTTATTTGCTAAAGGATGTTGTTTTGAACAAAATAAAATAAGCTGATCAGGTAATTGTATGTCGCTACCAATGCTATTGACTATTTGCGAGCATACACTAATGTCAATTTCACCCTGAAGTAACTTTCTATGAAGCTCAGTTTTGTTTTGTAGCTGCATTTCGATTTTAATATGCGGGTATTGGCTTAAAAATTCACCGCAGGTTATTGGTACTATGCTGCTGGTTGTTGTGGTGTAACCAATAACCAATTTTTTCTCTTCAGTGCCATTAATTGACTGAAAAGCGCGATGTTTTATTTGCTCTAGCTCATTGAGGGTATTTTTTGCAAAGTCGAGGAAAAGTTCGCCTGCTTGAGTTAATTTAACCGAGCGAGTAGAGCGGGTAACAAGTTCGTAGCCAAGCTCTGTTTCAAGAGTTTGAATACTTCGAGTTAACGCAGATGTGCTAATTTGGGTTTGTTCTGCAGCTTGCCTAAAATGACGAAGTAGGCCAAGCGCTACAAACTGTTCTAATTGTTCAAATCTCACTATATAGTCCTTTTTTATAGGTAAGCTAGGGGAATTGCAGATTAAATACTGACTTTATATCCCTACAGATCAGTTGAAATAATGTTTTTAACCACCTCCTTAGATTAACTTTCTTTTCATCGTATTTAAAGAGAATAGTTGCTAAAAGTTGTTATACCTTTGGGTAATGTTAAATAACTGTAGGGTTTTATTATTGACCAAGTTTATGCAATTTTATAACAGCTTTATTAAAGTCTCGGTTTGTTAATTGCTGCTTTTGCTTTTAGGGTTGGGCTCAATAAAATTTTTACTTACTCGGTTACTTAAAGGCTTATTTTCAATGTTTTGCAATTCAATTTCTATGGCATCACAAGAGATGTGAATTTCAAATAATGAAGTAAGCAAAGATAAGCTTAAACAACTTAAACTGACACCAAATAAAATAATGCCCGTGGTATTAAATTCTATAAATAATGCGAACATAGATAGCGTACATAATAAAAAAGCAGCCACTCCGTATACTTGCATGGTTCTTATTAATTTTATTCGCTTTCTAAGGTTGGTTATTTGCGCCACCACAACAGGACGAATAGATTCCCCTTCACGTGCATTCAGTTCTCGTATTAGTTGCGCTAGCACTAAAAATCGGTTTGTATAGGCGAGTAACAACAATGAGATTGCTGGAAAAAGTAAACCTGGAGTAGTTAGCGTCATAATGTGTCCTTAAATCATATTATTTGCTTTAGGTTACGCAGGCAAATAGTACACATAAAGTAAATGAGGTGGATATTGCAAAATATTAATAATAGCGATTCAAATATAACATCATTTGATTGGGTTACGCTTTATAACGCAGAAAATAGTTTAGAGGCCAATATAATAAAAGGATTGATTCTGAATGCGGGAATTGAGTGTCAAATTAAAGGCGAAATGCTGCAAGGTGCAATGGGCGAGATCCCGTTTGAGCAAACACAAGTAAGTGTGCAGGTTTATGCGATAAAAGAGCGCCATGCACGCGAAATATTGGTAAACTATCAGCAAGTAAAACAATCCGCTCCAGATTGGGTGTGCCCTAACTGTAATGAGCATAATGGATCAACATTTGATTTTTGTTGGTCATGTGGGACTTTAAAGAATGACAAAAGCGAATAATTTTCAGCGTATTAGAGAGTTAAATTACCTGCAAAAAGCGGTATTGGCCAGTGCGTTAATAGAGCGTATGTTGCCTAATTATGGACTATTTAGTGAGGCTACCGGTTTTGGCGATGAGGTTATTTTGCGTAATGCTTTAAATGTATGTTGGGAAAAGATACTGCTTCCTAAAAGTAAGATTGATTTAGAAAAGCAAGTCGAAAAAATTGAACCTAATGTACCTGAACTTGCTGATTTTGATATGTTTGGCACTTACCCTGCCATTGACGCTGCCACCTCATTATTGAGCTTAATGCATGGCCTTTTAGCACAAGACGAGCAAGAATTTGTTAATGTGAGTAAAATATCGCAGGCAACTGTGGCTCGCTTTATTGAGTATCAAATGACAGTTGAAGGGGATGTTGCTGATAATAAAGCAGTGCGTGAACACCCACTAATGCAATACGAAATAGAGGTATTAGGTGAACTAATTGATTTTGTAGAGGCAATGGGGCGTATTACTGCTGAAAATGTAAAAGCATTGAAAAAGCATGTCCTTGCTGATGGCCAAACTAACATTGGTTTAGCACTTTAAGTTATTTGTTTTAAACACCTTGTTAGGTGGCAGGAGAATTAACAATGCGAATTTTAGGCATTGAATCATCATGCGATGAAACTGGTATTGCTATTTATGATGACGAAAAAGGGCTACTGGCTCATCAATTATATAGCCAAGTAAAAGTACATGCTGATTACGGTGGTGTGGTACCTGAACTTGCATCTCGCGATCATGTACGTAAAACATTGCCGCTTATCGATGCGGCATTTGCACAAGCTGGCTGTGGACCTGAAAATTTAGACGGTATTGCCTACACGGCAGGACCAGGTTTAGTAGGGGCTTTGTTAGTAGGTACCTCAATTGGTCGCTCTTTAGCGTATGGTTGGGATATTCCTGCGGTGGCAGTGCATCACATGGAAGGGCATTTATTAGCGCCAATGCTTGAGGAAAACGTTCCCGAATTTCCATTTATTGCTTTACTCGTATCTGGCGGTCATACCATGATGGTAAAGGTCGCGGGTATTGGCCAATATGAAGTATTGGGTGAGTCGGTAGATGACGCTGCAGGTGAAGCATTTGATAAAACAGCTAAATTACTAGGACTTGATTACCCTGGCGGTCCTCGTTTAGCTAAAATGGCTGAGCAAGGCGTTGCCAAACGATTTGTTTTTCCACGCCCGATGACAGATAAGCCTGGTCTTGATTTTAGCTTTAGTGGCCTAAAAACCGCCGCTTCGATTGCTATTCGTGAAAATGATAGTGACGAGCAAACTAAAGCAGATATTGCCCATGCATTTCAAACAGCTGTTATAGATACTCTAGTGATTAAGTGTAAGCGAGCACTAAAACAAACGGGTATTAAACGTTTAGTAATAGCCGGTGGTGTAAGTGCTAATACGCAACTACGTTTGCAATTAGAGCGTGTGATGCAAGGTATGAAGGGCGAAGTGTATTACCCTCGCACTGAGTTTTGTACCGACAATGGCGCAATGATTGCTTATGCTGGTATGCAGCGTTTAAAAGCGGGGCAGTTTGCTTCGCTTGATATGAAAACTAAACCGCGCTGGCCAATCGATAGTCTAGAAGCAATATAGTTAACCAGAACCTAGGTTAGTTATTACTTCTTATCATTTGTAGGGGCTTGTTTAGTCCCTACTTTTGGTTCTTCACCCTTAAATAAACGCACAATATTAGTGCGATGCCTAATAATGATCAGTAGCGTAATAAAGGTCACGGGTAAGGTATATAACGGCTTTATCCACCATGTATATAAAGGTGCTAGCGTTACAGCTACTAACGCTGCAAGGGATGAGTAGCGGGTAATCGCGACAATAATCAGCCAAGTACCAATCAATAACCCACCTAAAGAGAGTCCTATCGGCAGTAACGAGCCAAATGCTGTTGCGACCGCTTTACCCCCTTTAAAACTAAAAAATAATGGGTACATGTGCCCTAAACATGCTGCAACCGCAATTAAACCAAGCTCTAGCGGCTCAAGTTTTAAAAAGTAAGCGCCCCAAACAGGGATAGTGCCCTTTAAAATATCAAATATTAAAACTAAGCATGCGGGGAGAGCGCCGCCTAAACGGTAGACATTGGTTGCTCCTGGGTTATTGGAGCCATTTGTGCGTGGATCGGGAAGTTTGAATAGCCGCGACACTAAAATGGCCGATGAAATCGAGCCGAGTAAATAGGCTAATACAAACATTAAAATGACTAACACGCGCTTCCTTATTTTTTAATCATTACTTTTAAGCTATTATTGGCGTCAAAATTTACGGGCTTCTTAAATTACTCGCAATTTTGTAACTATTCTATTGTAGAAGTAATTTTAGTATATTTAAACACTGATTAAAGTATATACAGTATTAATTTGATTGATACAATATGTAATTAACTCAGTGACTTGTTACAGTCATTTGGAGTATCAATGGACAAGGTATTTATATCACAATTGCATGTCGAAACGATTATCGGGGTGTATGATTTTGAAAAGAAAAGTAAACAAAGCCTGTACTTTGATATTGAGATGCTAAGCGACATTAAGCCCGCAGCACAAAACGACGATATTAACTTAGCATTAGATTACGCTAAGGTGAGTGAGCGAGTTATCGAGCACAGCACTGCTAAACCAGTCGAGCTTTTAGAAACGCTGGTGGAGCAATTAGCGCAAATTATCTTAACCGAATTTAATACTCCTCAAGTAACAATAAAAGTTAGCAAGCCTGCTGCAGTTCCACAAGCGCAAACAGTGGGTGTAGAGATAACCCGCAATAAGGCTACGGCTTAAATGGCGCAGATATTTATTAGCCTAGGGTCAAACATTAATAAAGCTGAGCATATTCGGCGTGCTCTAGTGGCGTTAAATCAGCACTTTGAAAACACACATCACTCATCAGTATTTGAAAGTGAAGCTGTGGGTTTTGCCGGTAATAACTTTTATAACTCAGTACTTGCAGCCACCACTAACATGGCGCTTGTTGATGTTTGCGCGTTATTAAAACAAATTGAACGCGACAATGGTCGCCAAGCAAATGATAAAAAGTTTAGCCCACGTACTTTGGATCTCGACTTACTCTTTTATGATGATGTAATTTGCGAGAGCCCAGCACAATTACCGCGTGATGAAATTACTAAAAATGCCTTTGTCTTGCAGCCTTTAGCTGAGGTGGCCCCTGATTTTTATCATCCGGTAGCAAAACAAACGATTGCCCAAATATGGAATGCATATAACAACCCTCAACAAAAACTATGGAAGGTGGAGTTTTCTAACCCATGAGTATTATAGAAATAATTGTTTTAGCCCTAATTCAGGGATTTACTGAGTTTTTACCTATATCGAGTTCGGCACACTTAATTTTACCATCACAAATTTTAGGCTGGGAGGATCAAGGGTTAGCGTTCGATGTTGCTGTTCACGTAGGCACTTTAATTGCGGTTGTTATTTATTTCCGTAAAGAAGTAGCCGATATACTCGGTGCTTGGTTTAAATCGTTTGGCGTGCAGGGCACAACAGATGATAGCAAACTAGGTTGGTGGATCATTTTAGGTACTGTGCCAGCAGCTATTTTAGGCTTGTTATTAAAAGATTTTGTTGAACTGTACTTACGCAGTGCATGGGTGATTGCGACCACAACAATCGTATTTGGTCTATTGCTTTGGTACGCCGATGCCAAAGGTAAGCAAATAAAAACAATCTATCAGCTAAACTGGAAAACGGCCCTCATTATTGGCTTTGCACAGGCCGTTGCAATGATCCCTGGCACTTCACGTTCAGGTATTACAATGACAGCGGGTTTAATGTTAGGTATGAACAAACAAAGTGCAGCGCGCTTTTCGTTTTTATTAGCTATTCCAATCATTTCAATGATGGGTCTTTATTATACTGCAGAGCTTGCCCTTGGCGATCATATCGTAGATTGGACGGCATTATTGTTAGGTGTAGTGCTGTCGTTTTTATCAGCTTATGCTTGTATTTTTATGTTTTTAAAAGTGATTGAGCGAATGGGAATGCTACCATTTGTTATTTATCGTTTATTATTAGGTGTCGGTTTAATATTCTTTTTAATGCTATAAGCTATTAATCTTCAGGAAAGCCTCCCACTTTGGGAGGCTTTTTTATTTGCGCCAAGGGTTAATGGTAACTTAAGCTAAATTTTGGCATTATAGCGCCATTAAGTTTTGCCCTAGAGCAAACTCCGCGCAGGATGAAAGGATAGTAAATGCATATACATATTTTGGGTATTTGTGGCACATTTATGGGTGGTATTGCCGCTATAGCTAAATCATTGGGTCACCACGTTACTGGGTCAGATCAAAACGTTTACCCACCAATGAGTACTCAGTTACAAGAACTGGGTATTGAACTAACACAGGGCTATGACGTATCTCAACTAGAGCCAGCTCCAGATATCGTTGTTATTGGTAATGCTATGAGCCGTGGTAACCCGTGTGTTGAATATGTACTCGATAAGAGCCTGCCTTATACTTCAGGACCTGAGTGGCTAAAACATAACTTACTACAAGATTCGTGGGTGCTGGCTGTGGCAGGAACTCATGGTAAAACAACCACCGCCAGTATGTTGGCGTGGATACTTGAATATGCGGGTTTAAAGCCTGGCTTTTTAATTGGCGGAATTGTACAAAATTTTGGTCTTTCTGCGCGAGTTGGGCAAACGCCATTTTTTGTTATAGAAGCCGATGAGTACGACACGGCCTTTTTTGATAAACGCAGTAAATTTGTTCATTATTTACCTCGAACACTTATTTTAAATAATCTTGAATTTGATCATGCTGATATTTTTGAAGATTTAAACGCAATTAAAAAACAATTTCACCATTTGATACGTACACTACCGCAAAGCGGCAAAGTGCTGTGGCCAAAAAATGATGAAGCACTGAGCGATGTTATTACAAAAGGCTTGTGGAGCGAGAGCGAAACTCTAGGCGATGACTGGAATTATGAATTACTCAAAGCCGATGGTTCTCAATTTAATGTTTTACTAAATAAGCAGTTACAAGGCGTTGTTAGCTGGCAAGCGATTGGTGAGCATAACGTTAAAAATGCCATGATGGCTATTGCAGCAGCACGCCATGTGGGAATTGCAATAGAACACAGTATTGAAGCTTTGAGTGAATTTATAAGCCCAAAAAGGCGAATGGAGCTTAAAGCAGATATTAATCATATTAAAGTGTATGACGATTTTGCCCATCACCCAACGGCAATACAAACAACACTTGCGGGGCTGCGTGCTAAAGTGGGGGATGAAAAAATTATTGCGATTTTAGAGCCGCGCTCTAACACCATGAAAATGGGAGTGCATCAATTTACACTTCTCGATTCACTTCGCGATGCAGATGATGTGCTGTTATTTGAACCAAAAAATTTAAACTGGTCACTTAAAGAGCAAGCTGACAAAGCGGGTATGCAGTGCTTTGATTCTACAACCGCTATTATTGATACAGTGCTTGAGAATGTTGAGCCAAATCAACATGTTTTAATTATGAGTAATGGTGGTTTTAATGGTCTTCATCAGCAACTTGTTGATGGTTTGACCGATAAATACAGCGGAGAATAATGTGCAATTTAAAGATACAATTACCTTAGCATTTAGTGGCGCATCAGGCGCACCATATGGGTTAAGGCTGTTGGAAGTGTTACTTGAACAACAATTTCAAGTGTATGTGCTTATCTCAAGTGCCGCGCGCGTAGTTTTTGATACCGAGTCCAATATAAAGCTATCAGGGAATGAAGATAAAGCTACCGAGCAGTTAAGTGCATTATTTAACGCCAAGCCTGAACAATTAAAGGTATTTGGCAAAGATAACTGGTTCAGTCCGGTGGCTTCGGGCTCAGCAGCACCGAAAAAAATGATAGTATGTCCATGTAGTGCCGGGTCAGTGTCTGCGATTGCAATCGGCGCATCAGATAACTTATTAGAGCGCGCTGCCGATGTGGTGATAAAAGAGCGAGGTCAACTTATTTTAGTCCCTCGAGAAACTCCTTTTAGCGAAATTCACTTAGAAAATATGCTTAAATTGTCGCGTTTAGGGGTCACTATCATGCCCGCTGCACCTGGTTTTTATCATCAACCACAAAGCATAGAAGACTTAGTTGATTTTATGGTGGCGCGAATTTTAGATCATTTAAATATTGAACATAATCTCACAAAGCGCTGGGGTTATGGTGAGGGTAAGAAATGAATAAGCAAAATATTGCTTTAAATATTGAAGGCCTTACCAAGGTTTACAAAAATGGGGTAGAGGCAGTAAAAGGCATTGATTTACAAGTGCATGAAGGTGACTTTTTTGCACTACTTGGTCCAAATGGGGCAGGCAAATCAACCACTATTGGGGTGATATCTTCTTTGGTAAATAAGACCAAAGGTAAAGTTGAAGTATTTGGTCATGATATTGATACCGACCTAGAAGCAGCGAAAGCTAACTTAGGTTTAGTGCCACAAGAGTTTAACTTTAGCCAGTTTGAAACCCTAAGCCAAATACTCGTTAATCAAGCAGGTTACTACGGTGTACCTCGCGGCGAAGCGCACAAACGTGCTGACAAGTACTTAGCACAACTTGGGCTACTTGAGAAAAAAGATAAGCAAGCGCGTACCCTTTCTGGTGGTATGAAGCGTCGCTTGATGATTGCACGCGCCTTAATGCATGAACCAAAGTTACTTATTTTAGACGAACCAACAGCGGGCGTTGATATAGAGCTGCGCCGCTCAATGTGGGAGTTTTTAAGACAAATCAACGAACAAGGTGTGACCATTATTTTAACCACTCACTACCTTGAAGAAGCCGAATTACTGTGTAAAAACATCGCTATTATTGATACCGGTCGCATAGTTGAAAACACCACTATAAAAGCTTTATTGGCTAAATTAGACAAAGAAACCTTTGTATTGGATTTAAAACAGCCTACCAAACCGGTGACGCTTGAAGGGTATAATTTCACTATGACTGATGAGCACACCATTGAAGTTGAAGTGGCTAAATCACAAGGGCTCAATGCTGTATTTAGCGCGTTAACCGAACAAGGAAATACTGTGCTAAGCATGCGTAATAAAGCAAATCGATTAGAAGAATTATTTGTAGGTTTATTAGAGCAAGGGCGGGGCGAATAAATGTTTAAATATGGCGTAGCCTTAAAAAGTATTTGGATTAAAGAGTGTATTCGTTTTTTGCGTATTTGGGTGCAAACCTTAGTACCGCCAGCGATTACTATGAGCTTATATTTTGTTATTTTTGGAAATTTAATAGGCTCGCGTATTGGCGATATGGGCGGCTTTAGTTACATGGAGTTTATTGTTCCTGGCCTTATTATGATGTCAGTTATAACAAACTCTTACTCGAATGTGGCTTCGAGCTTTTACTCAACTAAGTTTCAAAAAAGTATTGAAGAGTTATTGGTTGCACCTGTGCCTAATTACATCATTGTGTTGGGTTATATGGGCGGAGGCATGACCCGTGGTATTATGGTTGGCTTTATTGTAACGTGCGTTTCTTTATTTTTTGTAGATATACAAATACATAATATTTTTGTGATTATAGCCACTGTTATTCTTACCTCGGCGGTGTTTGCCTTGGGCGGGTTAATCAACGCTATTTATGCAAACAGCTTTGATGACATAAGTATTATTCCGACCTTTATTTTAACGCCTCTAACTTATTTAGGCGGGGTGTTTTACTCAATCACTTTACTGCCTGATTTTTGGCAGATGGTATCGCAAATAAACCCGATCATTTATATGGTTAACGCATTCAGATACGGATTTTTAGGTGTTTCTGATGTTGATTTAACAGTTGCGATTGCGGTGTTGTTGGTGTTTATCAGCGTATTATTTACTTTAGCACTGACGCTAATTAAAAAAGGTGTGGGGCTAAGACACTAATGAGCGATGCAAATTCACGTAGTATTGTATCTAATCAAGCGGGACTTCATGAAAAGCTTGATGAAATAGTTAATAAACACTTACAAGCCGAGTTTAAAAAGCCAATTGCAGCGCATACTCAAACCGCATTTGATGAAGTTAATGCTAAGGTGCAAGCCTTTGATGGACCGCTTATTCTAGACTCCTGTTGTGGCGTTGGCGAAAGCACTGCTAATTTAGCGAAACGTCATCCTGATGCGTTAGTCGTGGGCATTGATAAGTCATCTCACCGACTTGATAAGCATGATGTTGAGTATAAACAAACTGAGAGTGGTCAATACATTTTGGTGCAAGCTGACTTAAATGATTTTTGGCGTTTAGCTGTCGCTGCTAATTGGCGGCCTACTCATCACTATTTGCTATATCCAAACCCGTGGCCTAAGTCTAAGCACATTCAACGGCGCTGGCATGGGGCGGCTATCTTCCCCTTTATTGTTAAATTAGGTGGTTTGCTTGAAGTGCGCAGTAACTGGGATATCTATGTTAAAGAGTTCGCCAGAGCGCTCGAGTTAGCTGGCTATCCATGTCAAACCGCGTTGTTTGAATCAGATGAAGCAATTACTCCTTTTGAGCGTAAGTACTGGGCCAGTGGTCAGCAAAGCCACCGACTAGCCATTAATATTAATAACTAATTCATTGCTTTTTTAAAGTCAGTAACATGTGGCGTTGGTTTGCCAAGGAAACTACCTTGCATCAGCGTCACATTTAGTTGGCTGAGTAACTCTGCAACCGTATTACTTTCTACCGCTTCAACAACCAATTCAAGTTCAAGCTGCTGGGCTATATCAGTGATGTAGGATATAAATAGCGACGTATTTGCATCATTTAATAGCTGCTTTGTGATTGCTCCATCGAGTTTTATACCATCAACCTCCACTTTTAAAGTATTAAGAGTATTAATAAACTCATTACCCCAGCAGTGCATCACCACCTTTGCCCCCTTACTTTTTACCATTGCGATAAATGACTTTATTTCATAGTAATGTGAAATAACCTGCGACTCTAAAATTGAAATAGTAATGTTTTCAGGATTAGGGTAGCGATGAAGCTCATACGCAATATGATCATAAATAGTGGGATCTGCAATGTTTTCAGCGCACAGAGTTAACTCCCAACAAATTGCTGATTTACGAAAACGTGAAACACATTGAGTAAACAGGGCATGGGTTAACATGCCATTCATACGCAGTCTATTTAGTGCATTTGCAAAGGTATCAGGGGTTAAAATCTCCCCTTGTGAAGTGACTATTCTCGGTGAACAATCATACCTAATAACTTCATCGGTATGAGTATTTATAACCGGCTGAAAGTAAGGAACAACACGATGAGCATCAAATGCTTCACGAATTTCTTTTGCTATTTCAACATTATATAAATATAGAGATTTAGCGTCGTTAATTGCCTCACAGTAGTTAACTATACTCTGATCGCCCTGCTTAGATTGCAGTAACGCAATATGAGCATTCTTAAGCAGTAATGACTTATTGCCTCTAGCTACACCAGCGTTAAGTGTAATATAAATAAAAGGCTGATTTAAAAACGGTATATTTTTATTATGCGATTGTATGATGCTATATAGCTCATCAAAGGGAGTTTCTTTATCAGTCAAAATAGCGAGTTTATTAGTTGCAATACGATAAATACGTGCGTGCAAACGGGCTTGCTGCTTAAAGTGAGTGAGCAGCTTTTTCATCACTTCATCGGCTGTTTTTGTGCCAAAAAAACGGCTGATATTATCAATTTCGTTCACTAAAATAATCGCAATTTGTAAATGATGTTCATTGCTTTTTTTTAGCCGTTTTTCTAAGGCAATATGATTTTCGAATCCGCTTGCATGGTCGCTCATTAATGAACGACGTACTCCATAGTAATAAAGAGTATAAACTATTAATAAAATAATAATTACGCAGCAAAAATGAAACATAGATTGATATAAGTCTGTTTTTAACGCATTGCTAATTTTATCAACACTAATATCTGCAGCTGTAATATAGGTTCTGCCATTTTTTGCCAGATGAGGAATATATACTGTTTTAGAATGGCCGCGATGCGCTGTTGAGGTTTCAAAAATAGGGGCCGTTGATAAAAATGCAGCCATAGTTATTGGCGTGGCTTCGGGATAAAGATCTAAAAACTGAGTAACTTTACCGTTATTTTGATCATCTTGAGTGTAGCTAGAGGCAGTAAAATAAACATTCTCATCAATCAGTACCATTGAATATAAATAATCTATATTTAAATCATTGGCCAATGCCGAAAGCTGGTCGGCTTTATTTTGATAGCTTGAAAAGCTAATTTCTTGCGCTACTTTATCGTGATAATCACTACCTAAAATGTACTTTACGCTGGTGGCTGCATTTAATAAACGATTATCAATGCTGCGTATCACATCATTATTGATGGCAGTGTAGGTGTAGTAACTGTAAATTATTAAGCTGACTAAAAAAAAGACGGTACCGAGCGCCAACCGAGTTAATTTTAGATTTCCTTTTAGCATGTAACATCCTTATTTTTTGTTAGATTTATTATACTTAAAAATTATAAATGCCCAATATTTTAATTACCCTTTGTACTAAATATAAAAAATAGTGAAATGTTATCTATTTTGTATTGTCTTTTATGGCTTAAAACGAGACATTTTTGTCATATTGCAGTAAAGTTAGCGCAATTTTTTAGAAATGCCGTTGCTTAAAAACACCTTAAATTAGCGTGTTTTACAAACTAACAGGTGTTTTAGTCACACACTAGGTATGAAGATGGATCAAAAGCGTTGTGCCGTCGCCTCTAAAGAAAGCCTCAAACGGATATTTACCGTTCCAGAGGCCCCTGACTCAACTTTGAGCAAAATAGAGCTTGAAATTTCGAGTAATTTAGCAGGTTTCTTAAACGAAAATATCGCGGCAATTGAAAAACCATTACATGAAATAGAAAAAGATTTTCAATCTGCGGCTATCCCTGAAGAGCCAACGTTTGTGTCTTGCTATGCCCAAGATATTATGGAACAGCTGGTTGCTCATTCTGTACATACCGCAGCGCCAAGCTTTATTGGTCACATGACATCTGCTCTGCCACATTTTTTACTGCCGTTATCGAAATTAATGGTTGGGCTAAATCAAAACCTTGTAAAAATAGAAACCTCAAAAGCGTTTACCCCATTAGAGCGTCAAGTTTTAGGAATGATGCATCATTTAGCTTATGGACAAAATGATGGCTTTTATTCTAAATGGATGCACAGTGCAAAAACCTCTTTAGGAGCATTTTGCTCTGGTGGCACAGTAGCTAACATTACAGCACTTTGGATTGCCCGCAACCGCTTATTGAAAGCGGATGGCAACTTTAAAGGCATTGCTGCACAAGGTTTAGTGGCGGGAATGCTTCATTATGGTTACAAAGGACTGGCGGTTTTAATCTCTGAGCGAGGTCATTACTCATTAGGCAAATCGGTTGATTTATTAGGTATTGGCCGTGAGAATTTAATTGGTATTAAAACATCGGCTGATAATAAAGTTGATGTAGATGCTATGCGAGAAAAAGCGCTAGAGCTTGAAGCGCAAGGCATTAAAGTGATGGCAATTATTGGTGTAGCCGGAACGACTGAAACTGGTAATATCGATCCACTTGAAGACATGGCTAATTTAGCACAAGAGATTAATTGCCACTTTCATGTTGATGCGGCGTGGGGCGGAGCTACTTTACTCTCTAATACCCATAGGCACCTTTTAAAAGGTATTGAGCATGCAGATTCAATCACCATTGATGCGCATAAACAAATGTATGTACCGATGGGAGCAGGTTTGGTGCTGTTTAAAGACCCTGCTGCAACTGATGCCATCGAACACCATGCTGAGTATATTTTACGTAAAGGCTCTAAAGATTTAGGCAGCCATACCCTTGAGGGGAGCCGCCCTGGTATGGCGATGTTAGTGCATGCTTGCTTACGTGTTATTGGTCGTAAAGGCTACGAAATGCTTATCGATCGTAGTATTAAAAAAGCCCGTTACTTTGCTGATTTGATAAAAGCAGATGAAGACTTTGAATTAATATCAGAACCTGAGCTATGTTTGCTAACTTATCGTTATGTCCCTAAGCAAATTAAAAATGCGATAGCACAGGCCAACGCACAAACCCGTTTAGATATCTTTGCCGCGCTTAATCGTTTTACTGCAAGCATGCAAAAACGTCAACGTGAATCAGGTCGCTCGTTTGTATCGCGTACACGTTTAACGCCAGTTCAATATGATAACCAACCAACCGTAGTATTTAGAGTGGTGCTTGCGAATCCACTTACATCAGGTGCAATATTAAAAGAGATATTAGAAGAGCAGAAAGAACTAGCTCAAACCGACCCTGTATTTAAAAAGTATTTACGAAAATATATGTAACTAACCTGAACTCTGGTTAAGAGATTTACTAACATATTGAATCAAAGATGATATTTATGTTTATTTTCTCTAGCCAGAGATTTTCAGTGAAAACAAGGCGAACTTACGCGTCAATAGCTAGCCTATTGCAAGTAAATTCAACGCAGTTAGCGCTAAAAATAGCTGCTTGAGATAGATATATTACTCAGAGTTCAGGTTAAATATAAATGCTATAAAAAAGACGCTTAATAGCGTCTTTTTTGTTACTGATTAAAAGCAACTCGCCTTTATGAGGTTGCTGATAATTTGTTGCGAAGGCTTTATTTTTTCCATCGCTAAATATTCATCGGGCTGATGCGCTTGGTTAATTGAACCCGGTCCCATGACGATGGTTTCACAACCCAGTTGTTGTATAAATGGTGCCTCAGTACAGTAATTAACAGCCACCGCTTTTTGCCCTGCTATATTTTCGGCTAGTTTAACTAACGCGCTGTCTGTGCTTCCTGTAAATGCTGGAATTGGCTCATGTAAATCAATCACACTGACCGAATTAGGGTATTGCTGATTTATATCGTAGGTTGCATCAAGCAGCAATGCTTGCAGCTCTTGTACACTTAAGCCAGGGAGAGGGCGCATATCAATGTGCATTTCACAGCAACCGCAAATCCGATTTGCATTATCGCCCCCATGAATATTACCTAAATTGAGCGTTGGGTGAGGAATTTCAAAGTAATTTATTGAATATTTATTCTTAAGTTGTTCTTTTAAGATTAGCAATTTTGTAATCACTTTATGCATCACTTCGATGGCGTTAAGACCCCGTTCGGGATCTGAGCTATGTCCTGAACGGCCGACAACTCTTATTGCTGTACTCATATGACCTTTATGAGTAAATACTGGCGTCATATCAGTAGGTTCACCAATAATACAGCGACTTGGCTTTAAATTCGGGTGCTTACAGATTTGTTGTGCGCCAGCCATAGTGGTTTCTTCGTCTGCGGTGGCTAATATTAAAATTGGTTGTGTTTGTTGCTTTTCATCAAGCTCACTAATAGCCTGCAGTACAAAAGCAAAAAAACCTTTCATATCAATGCTACCTAAGCCAAATAGTTTGTTATCTCGCTCAGTTAATTTAAATGGGTTGTGATTCCAACGACTATCATCAAATGGCACTGTATCAGTGTGGCCTGCTAGCATTAAACCGCCGTCGCCTTGACCGCGTTTTGCTAATAAGTTGTAGCGACCTTTGTTGCCTTCTAACTCTATTATTTCACAGTTAAAACCTAAGCTTTCACACCATTGCGCTAGCAATTCAATGACACTTTTATTACTCATGCATAAATGATCTTCAATGGCACTGATAGAGGGGGCAGCAATCAATTGCTGGTACATCGAAATAAATGACGGCAGAGACATAAAAAATTCCAAAATAAGTATTCATTTTAATTGCATAACAATATAAAAGTATTTACTATGAATATCAATTCACTTTTTGAGCATAAATATATTAAAGTTACGCCATGAAAATAATACGACGATAGTTATCACTCATAAATTTAATCTGTTTGGCTGGGTTATACCCTAGTGTAAACAAACAACATGGAATGTGGTCACTAATTTTAGATAAAGAGTAAATAATGAACGTAGTAATTATAGGTGCCAGCGGTTACAGCGGCGCAGAACTGGCTAGCTTAGTAGCAAAACATCCAACTCTTTCGCTAACTGGTTGTTATGTATCAGCGCAAAGTTTAGATAAACATAAATTGCTTAGTGAATTGTATCCTGAGCATTTAGGATTACTTGATTTACCTCTGCAGCCACTAAATGAACATGCACTTGCTGATATCACTCATTCAGCAGATTACGTTTGTCTGTGCACCGATCATAAAGTAAGTGTGGATTTAGCGCCTCAGTTTTTAGCGATGGGCAAAAAGGTATTTGACCTTTCCGGTGGCTATCGTCTTGCAAGTAATGATGATTACGTTACTTATTATGGTTTTGAACACCAACATCCAGAACTACTTAATCAAGCGGCTTATGGTCTTGCTGAATGGAATAGTAAAGCCATTACTGATGCTCAGTTAATTGCTGTTGCTGGCTGCTATCCAACGGCTGCATTAAATGCATTAAAGCCTCTTCAACAAGCGTGCTTGTTGAGTGATGAAAAAATTATTATTAATGCGGTTTCTGGCGTAACTGGCGCAGGGCGAAAAGCCAGCATCGGTACGCATTTTTGTGAGGTATCACTTGCACCCTATGGTTTGTTTAATCACCGTCACGGGCCTGAAATACAACAGCACCTAGGTCATGAGGTGTTATTTACTCCTCATTTAGGTAATTTCCCGCGCGGTATTTTAGAAACTATTTATGTGCAATTAAAGCCGGGTGTGACCAGTGAGCAAGTAGCTAAAGCTTATCAAGTATTGGCTGATGAGCCATTAATTCGTTTGCTTGGCAGCAAAATCCCTTCGATTAAAGGGGTGGCCAAACAACCTTATGTAGATATTGCGTGGCAGCAGCAAGGCTCACAGTTAATAGTAATGGCAGCAATTGACAACTTATTAAAAGGGGCAGCTGGTCAGGCTTTGCAATGTATTAATTTATCAATGGGGCTTCCTCACACTACAGGTCTAATAGGAGCGTTTAGATGAGCAGTAAAACGTGGGTTATTAAACTCGGTGGTGCAGTACTCAATACTGAAAATGCCGCTAAAGCATTATTTGAAATACTCAACGAGCAAGATGATGCTCAGTTTGTGATTGTGCATGGTGGTGGCTCATTAGTTGATAGCTGGTTAAAAGAGGCTGGTTTTGCCAGTGCTAAACACCAAGGTTTACGTATTAGCCCTAAAGAACAGATGCCTTATATTGTTGGAGCCCTTGCGGGTGCGGCAAACAAACAACTCATGGCGCAAGCAATTAGTGTTGGTCATAAGCCGGTGGGGTTAAGTTTATATGAAGCAGGGATCACCGCCTCGCAAAAATTAAAAGCATTGGGTCAAGTAGGTCAATGTCACAACAATGCTGATTCTATTATTAATGATTTACTCAGTGCTGGCCGGTTACCAATCATCAGTTCTATCGGCTTTGATGAGCAGGGCTTGTTATACAACGTTAATGCCGATGAAGCAGCCGCCGCAATGGCAAATAATTTAAATGCAGAACTTATTTTTATGACGGACGTAGAGGCGGTACTTGATGCCAATAAGCAGCCTTTACATCAACTTGACACAAAACACATTGATACTTTAATTGCAGAGGGAGTAATTTTGGGCGGGATGGAGGTCAAAGTTAAGACCAGTCTTCACGCTGCCCAACATTTACGACGCGGTGTGTACATTTCCAGCTGGCAAAAGCCAGAAAACTTAACTGCTTTGCTGCAAGGCGAGCATGTCGGAACTAAAGTAACACCATAGGTTGAACATGTTTAAAGATTTTTTAACGGGTCTAGAATTAGACCAACAAGGCGCACTAAATTTATTAAAGTTAGCGCAAGATATTAAAGAAAGCCCAAGTAAATATAGCCAAGTGCTAGCTGGTAAGTCAGTGGTTACTTTGTTTGAAAAGCAAAGTTTACGTACTCGCCTTTCATTTGATATTGGTATAAACCGTTTAGGGGGCCATGCGGTTTACCTTGACCAACAAAATGGTGCAATGGGCGCCCGCGAATCAATAAAAGATTTTGCCTTAAATATTTCGACTTGGGCAGACGGGATTGTTGCGCGGGTTAATCAGCACAGTACGTTAATGACACTCGGTGAGTATTCATCCGTTCCTGTGATTAACAGTTTGTGTGATTTATATCACCCATGCCAAGCATTAGCTGATTTTTTAACGCTACAAGAAGTACATGGTGATGTTAGCCAGTTAAAGCTTGCCTACCTAGGTGAGGGCAATAATGTAACGCACTCATTAATGCTATTAGCCGCTACTTTAGGAACAGACTTTGTCGCTGTAACACCAAAAGGCAGCTCACCTGATTCGCAAGTACTTAAAAAAGCAGAGCAAATAGCAGCGATGAATGGCGCTTCTGTAATGGTAAGTGACAGGGTTGAGGCTGCAGTAGGCGCTAATGTTGTTTACGCCGATACCTGGGTATCAATGGGGGATACAACTCCTCTTGAGCAAGTAAAAGAAAAATACATGCCTTATCAATTAAACCAGGCATTGTTAGAAAAAACCGGTGCAACTACGGTATTACATTGCCAACCGGCACACCGTGAGTTTGAAATTACTTCTGAGGTAATGGATGGCCCTGCATCAAAAATTATACAGCAAGCAGAAAACCGCATGCATGCGCAAAATGCGCTATTAGTTACATTGTTAAATCCAAATTTTGTTAAGGAACACCTATGAGTTCAATTAAAAAAGTCGTTTTAGCCTATTCTGGTGGTCTTGATACATCGGCTATCGTGCCATGGTTAAAAGAGAACTACGGCTGTGAAGTTATTGCCTTTGTTGCCGATGTTGGCCAAGGAGCTGAAGAACTTGAAGGCGTAGAAGCTAAAGCTATAGCGTCTGGTGCATCTGAGTGTTACGTGGTTGATTTAAAAGATGAGATGGTAAGCGATTATATTTACCCAACGCTTAAAACGGGTTCTATATATGAAGGGACTTATTTACTTGGTACTTCTATGGCGCGTCCAATCATTGCTAAAGCGCAAGTTGAAATTGCACGTAAAGTAGGTGCCGATGCACTTTCTCATGGCTGTACGGGTAAAGGTAACGACCAAGTACGTTTTGAGTCATGTTTTGCCGCACTCGCACCTGATTTAAAAGTGATTGCGCCATGGCGTGAGTGGGATTTATCAAGCCGTGAATCATTGCTTGATTACCTAGCTGAACGTGACATTCCATGTTCTGCGTCAGCAACTAAAATTTACAGTCGTGATGCTAACGCATGGCATATTTCTCACGAAGGCGGTGAACTTGAAGACCCTTGGTGTGAACCAAGTGAGCAGGTATGGACCTGGACTAACTCACCAGAGCAAGCACCTGATAAAGCTGAACACGTCACTTTATCGGTTGTTGAAGGTGAAGTAGTTGCTGTAAATGGCGAAGAGCTTAAACCTTATGATTGTTTAGTTAAATTAAACGATATTGCATCACCTCATGGTGTGGGCCGTGTCGATATTGTAGAAAACCGTTTAGTTGGCATGAAATCGCGTGGTTGTTATGAAACGCCAGGCGGTACTGTGATCATGGCAGCGCTGCAAGCTATTGATGAGTTAGTACTTGATAAAGCGAGCCGTAAATGGAAAGAAGTACTCGGTGGTGAATTTTCACACTTAGTCTATGACGGTCGTTGGTTTACGCCGCTAAAAGATTCTATTTTAGCCGGTGCAGAAGCGCTGTCTACACTAGCAACGGGCGAAGTGGTACTTAAGCTTTATAAAGGCCAAGTGACAGCGGTTCAGAAAAAATCACCTAACAGTTTATATAGCGAAGATTTTGCTACCTTTGGTGAAGACGATGTTTATGACCAATCGCACGCAGAAGGCTTTATTCGTTTATTCTCGCTATCAAGCAGAATTTCAGCATTAGCTAAAAAGTAATTTTTTATGCCCCTTGGAATTAAGGGGCTATTATCGGGTTTGGAGAAATTTCATGGCATTATGGGGCGGACGTTTTTCTACGGGTCCAGATGAAGCGTTTAAACAGTTTAACGATTCACTTCCCTTCGATTATCAATTAGCAGAGCAAGATATAATTGGCTCTGTTGCATGGGCTGGTGCACTTGAACAAGTAAGTGTGTTATCTAGTGATGAGCACAAAAAGCTGGTATCGGCACTTTATGAGTTACTTGAAGAGGTAAAAGCAGACCCAATGGCTGTAGCTACCTCAGGTGCAGAGGATATTCACTCGCATGTTGAAGCTGCACTAATTGAAAAAGTAGGTGATTTAGCTAAAAAGTTACACACAGGCCGAAGCCGTAACGACCAAGTTGCTACCGACTTTAGACTCTGGTGCCGCGATATCGCCGATCATATTTTAAAAGCGATTGCGCAACTTAAAGCAGAGTTTATTGGCTTAGCTGAACGTGAACTTGGCACAATATTACCAGGTTATACCCACTTACAGCGTGCACAACCGGTGTTATTTAGCCATTGGTGTATGGCTTATGTAGAAATGCTTGAGCGTGATGAAAGTCGATTACAAGATGCCCAAGCACGAATGAATTATTGCCCACTCGGCAGTGGCGCTCTTGCAGGCACTGCATACCCGATTGACCGCCATGCACTTGCACAAGGGCTAGGATTTACTGGCGCGACTAAGAATAGTTTAGATGGCGTATCTGATCGTGACTTTGTGGTTGAGCTATTAAGCTGCGCGTCTATTTCTATGATCCACTTATCGCGGATGTCTGAAGACCTAATTTTTTATATCTCAGGCGAAGCTGGCTTTATTGAACTGGCCGATAATGTGACCTCGGGTTCATCTTTAATGCCACAGAAAAAAAACCCAGATGCATTAGAGCTAATTCGTGGTAAAACTGGCCGGGTGTTTGGTGCGTTTAGTGCAATGATGATGACTCTAAAAGCACTACCGCTTGCCTACAATAAAGACATGCAAGAAGACAAAGAAGGCATTTTTGATGCCATGCCAACATGGCTTGCGTGTATTCATATGGCACAAGCGTGTATTAAAGGTATAAAAGTTAAAGCAGATAAAACCCTTGCAGCGGCAAAAGGTGGCCACGCGAATGCAACCGAACTTGCTGATTATTTAGTGGCTAAAGGTGTACCGTTCAGAGAAGGGCATCATATTGTAGGGGTATTGGTGCAACTAGCCATTAGTGAAGATAAAACGTTAGAGGAGCTTTCACTAGAGCAGTATAAATCAGTAAACCCGGTGTTTGAAGATGACGTGTATCCGGTACTTGAAATTGACGCCTGTATCAAAGCACGCCAAGCGCTTGGCGGTACATCATTAGAGCAAGTAAGCAAAGCGGTGAAAGACGCGAAAAAAAAACAGCAAATAACGGTTCGTGATGCCAATTTAGATGACGTAGAAGCAATTGCTAAACTCGTACAGCACTGGGCAACAGTCGGCGAAAATTTACCGCGAGCTAAAAGTGATATGGTGCACTCAATTAATGAGTTTGCCGTAACCGAGATAGACGGTCAGGTATCGGGTTGTGCTTCACTTTATATTTACGACACAGGATTAGCTGAAATACGTTCATTAGGCATTGATCCTAAAAGCGCAGTAACGGGGCAGGGACGAGAACTGGTTGAACACTTATTAGTGAAAGCCAAAAAGTTGGCACTTAATCGTGTCATTGTTCTGACTCGTGTACCTGACTTTTTCGAAAATCAGCGGTTTAGTTTCTGTAATAAAGAGAGCCTACCTGAAAAAGTAATGAAAGATTGCGAGCTATGTTTACGCAAAGAAAACTGTGATGAAGTCGCAATGGAATATATGTTAAAGCCAAGTAATAGCATGGAGATCCCCTGTAAAAACGTGGCTTGAGCAATCCCTAGGATAAAAACGCACGGTGACCCCGATGCGTTTTTTTTTGAGTAAAATAAAATGATTTTTAAATTAATATACTATTAATTTAAAGTTGGCATATCGTTTGCTTTTATTATTCTGTAGCGTGTTGTTGAGTCAATTAAACAACGTAGGCAATGCGTTACTGCAGTTATTTAGTAACTGCTTCAGGTGGTGTGATTTAAATTTGCGCCAATAATAAATTTAATACTCAAAAGGATTAATCACATGCAAATTTCAGCGAACAGCCAAGTACAAATGCAAGCATACAATAAAACGCAACAATTAAAGCCTGCAATGGAACAAACTGCTAGCCCTAAAACCCTACAATCTGATACAGTAAGTATCTCTCAAGAGGCAATGAATGCTGCAGGTGCAGATCTTCAGCGAGGCGGTGCTATTGTTGTTCCTGTCAAACCAAAGTGATAATTAAGGTCTTTGATGTTTTTAACTGAGTTTTTTGGGTTGTTCTCCCTATCCGCTTTTTTGATGTGGGGTTTCTTAATGGCTTTTTTCTTTAATGTGTTTGTATACACTTTAGAAGTAAAAAGAGGTACAACCCTATTGCTCAGTTCATTTGTGATGATGGTATCTTATACCTTATCTGATTACTTCTTTACTTGGTTGTCTATTCAAAACACACTGTATCTTGATTGGGCTTTATATGACTTTGCAACGATTGCAGGCCTGATCTTAGTTTATATTTTTATCAGAAAAACAACACCTTCTTTTTTATATTTAGTTCTGGGGCTATCGATAAATTCTATTTTCTTTTTATGTATGTATTTAGATATGTATGTATATAAGAATCAAGAACCTTGGTTTTTTTGGGATGTTTACACATTTACAGTTAATCTTATTGATTTAATTATGATCATTGTTCTAATTGTAGATAGAGACTTCCTTGGTCTTCATAAATTAAAAAACAAATTCTTCAAAGGCTCAAATATTCAACCTGAAAACAATTTTTCATAAACATGTATATAAGCTATACCCTTGGTGAATATGTAAGCGCATTCATTCAGTGGGGCTTTTTAATGGCTTTTCTGTATTGTTTAGTTAAAAGTATCAATACGCCATATAAATCCTCCCTATATTTAGCTGTAATAATGCTGTGCTCATATGTATTAAGTGATTATTTATACATAGTAAAACATGTTTATCTCAATTGGATATTTTACGATTTTTTAACCATTGCTTTAATTATTCTTGCGATTAAAAAAGCTTTAGTCACTCCCTCTTTACCTGCATATCTCATCATTACAGGCTTAACCATAAATAGTGTATTAGTTGGTTTTATTTATTATGATTTATATATTCTTGGGAATACTCAAGAGTGGTGGTTTTGGAGTTTTTACTCTATTTCTATAAATTTAATTGACATATTAATGATAGCTTCTTTGGTAATAAACCTAGATCCCAAAAATATAAATCGATATACAAAGACCATAACACTAATAGATAAAAGCGGTGTTTCAAATGGATGACTTCTTGCTCAACCCATATGTATCGCTTTACCTAGGTGCATTTGTTCAATGGGGTTTTTTAATGGCTTTTTTATACTCATTAGTAACGAGTATAAATAAACCCAAAAAAGAGGCATTATGGCTGTCGCTAATTATGTCAGTTTCATATTCTTCAAGCTTGTTTATTGATATTCAAAATATTTCTTACATGCAACTCTTACTTTTCGACCTAATGACTATTTTGGTTATTTTGGTTGTAAGTAACTTCTTAAGTAAAAGCATTATATCTTCTTATCTATTATTAGGGCTAAGCATAAACTCACTGTTATTTTTTGGCATGCATCTGGATGTACTTGTTTTTAGTAACAGCTCACCATGGTGGTTCTGGTCATTTTATTCTTTGGGAATTAATCTGATGGATTTCATGATGATAGCTGTTTTCTTTATCAATAAAGACTTTTTAGGGCTAATGAAACTTAAAGGTCGTTTATTTAGATCTCGCGCTGAGTTTAAAAGCCTATAATGACGGATCTATTATGGCTACTTGTTAAAGTTGGCGAGAATTTAGGTAATTTTATATTGTGGCTATTTTTAATCGCTTTTCTATTTAACCTTTCTTCGAGCATTAATAAACAAGATAAAAGCTTACTGCATATTTCATTTATAATGATGATCTCGTATTTTCTAAGTGCATTTTTAAGCCTCGAAACTTCTACTTATAAAGATTATTTCATATTTGATCTCACAACTATTTTGATTCTTTTTTTGTGGCGAAAAATAACGTTGCAAAACACGCCTATTGCTTTTTATTACTTAATGCTAGGGTTATGGGTTAATACCTGTTTATTTTTGGGGATGCATTATGATGTTCAAGTTAAAGGAAACATTGATTATTGGTGGTTTTGGGCTGTATACGGGTTTGGCGTTATTTTCTTTGATTTTATAATGGCTTTGGCACTATTTATCAATAAAGATTTTTTAGCTTTAGTGAGGCTTAAGAACGTTCTGTTTCCAGCAAGAGCGAAGCTACCTAGCGCAATGTAATGATACGCTAGGTGTTGTGTTTAATGCTTGGTTTTCCCTAGCCTCGACTGCAGGGCTTTCATTACTATGGTGTCAACAAACTCACTCACATCCCCGTTATGGCGTGCAACTTCCTTTACTAGCGTTGATGATATAAAGGTATTACGCTCAGCAGGTGTTAAAAATACACTTTCTAAATCAGGGTTTAAACGGCGATTCATATTTGCGAGCTGAAACTCGTAATCAAAATCAGAAACCGCTCTTATACCTCTAATCAATACATTTGCGTTATGATCACGAGCCAGATCTGCGAGTAGCCCTGAAAAGCCAATGACTTTTACATTATCTAAATGGCTTAAAATTTCATTTGCTAAATCAACGCGTTCTTCTAAAGTAAAACACGGTTTTTTACTCGGGTTATGAGCAATAGCAACAATAACGGTATCGAACATTTTAGCCGCACGCTGAATTAAATCAGTGTGGCCGTTGGTAAGAGGGTCAAATGTGCCTGGGTAGATTGCGGTCACTTTCATAATATTTACTGTGTTATTATTTTTAGCCGTAGTGTAGCAGTGTTTAGTGTGCAAAGCAGCCTTGTAAGTAAATTGTGAAGAACTTCATGCCTTGATTGTTTTAACGCTGACTATTTGTTTATACTAGTGGATTGTTTTAATGCAGCATCGTATTTTCGAAAATTGAGTAATGAGTATATGAATACCAAGGATAAAATAATTCAAACCAGTATTTCATTGTTTAATGAACATGGTGAAAGAGCAATATCAACTAATCATATTGCATCGAGTTTAGGCATGAGTCCGGGTAATCTTTACTACCACTTTAAAAATAAAGAAGACATTATTCGCCATATATTTGCACTTTATCGTGACCATTTAAGTACTCACTTTAAGCCAGTTGATAAAGGCGACGATGCTTTTGAGCATCTTGGCCCTTATTTAGATTCGCTATTTGAATTAATGTGGCGCTATCATTTTTTTTACGACAACCTTGGCGATATTCTTGCTCGCGATAGCCATTTAAAACAGGGTTACATTGATTTTCAGCAGGAATTACTTGAGCAGGTACGTAACATCATTTTGGCCTTGCGGGATAGTGAAATTATTGCCATTGATGAACAAGATGCCATTGAACTTGCTCATACGCTAAAATTAACGGTTAGCTTTTGGACACCCTATATGAAAGCAAGAAGACTAAGTGGTGTACTGGTTGAGCAAGATATTTACCCTGGCATTGTAAAAGTACTGACTTTATTTAAGGCTTACAGTACAGAAAAAAGCGCAAATAAAATTAATCAGTTAAGAGACAAGTACGCACTTTTAGCAAATGCTGCCCCCCAGAATCCTTAAGCCTGTTGAGTTGGTCAGTTCCTAGGCGTTAAATTTTTTGCTATAATCCGCCGCGCCCAATGCCTGGGTGCGCGAATTCCCGCAGTCTAAGAGTTGAACTATGCTTAAATTTATCGTCAAACTTCACCCTGAAATAGCCATCAAAAGCCGTTCAGTCCGTAAACGCTTTACCAAAGTGTTAGAAAATAACATTAAAATTGTATTGCGTCGTGTTGACGAAAAAGTACAAGTACGTAATAACTGGGATAATATTTCAGTTGTTACAAAACTAGATGATGCTCAAACTCGCCTTGATTTTATTGATAGCTTGCAGCGCATTCCTGGCATCGTACAGTTTATTGAAGTGACCGAAACAGACTTTAAAACCCTTGATGACATCTATCAAAAAACCATTGCGTTAGTTGGCCACACTATTATTGGTAAAACCTTTTGTGTACGTGCTAAGCGCATAGGTCAACATGATTTTACTTCAACTGAATTAGAGCGCTACGTTGGTGGCGGGCTTAATCAACATGTTGAAGGAGCTCGAGTAAAGCTAAGCCGCCCTGAGGTAACGATTCGTTTAGAAATTAAAGACGAAAAAGCCTACATAGTGACGCAAACCCATTTAGGAATGGCGGGCTTTCCACTGCCAACACAAGACGATGTATTATCGCTTATGTCTGGTGGATTTGATTCTGGCGTTGCCAGTTATCAGATGATCCGTAAAGGCGCTCGTACACACTTTTTATTCTTTAACTTAGGCGGTGCTGCCCATGAAATTGGGGTTAAGCAAGCGAGCTACTATCTATGGAAACAATACAGCTCTACACATAAAGTTAAGTTTATTACTGTTGATTTTGAACCGGTTGTTGCTGAAATTTTAGAAAACGTTGAGAACAGCCAAATGGGTGTTGTGCTTAAACGTATGATGATGCGAGCGGGTAGTGCCGTTGCTGAAAAACTAAATATTCAAGCTTTGGTAACGGGTGAAAGTATAGGTCAGGTGTCTAGCCAAACCTTAGCTAATTTAAGCGTGATTGACCGTGTAACCGAGACGCTGATTTTACGCCCACTTATCCAACATGATAAGCAAGAGATCATTAATATAGCGCGCCAAATAGGTACTGCAGAAATGGCTGAGACGATGCCTGAATACTGTGGTGTGATCTCTAAAAAGCCGACGGTTAAAGCCAAAATTGAAGTCATTAAAGCAGAAGAAGAGAAGTTTGATTTTGACGTATTAGATACCGTTATTGATAACGCCCGTGTTATGGATGTGCGCGATATCGATGTTGAAGCTAAGCAAGAGCTTAAAGAAGCTGAGTCAGTTACAGAGTTACCAGAGGGAGCGGTTGTTGTTGATATTCGCTCACCTGAGGAAGAAGATGCTGCTCCGCTTGAAATTGATGGTATTGAAGTTATTCATTTACCGTTTTTCCGTTTAGCAACTAAGTTTGGTGATTTACCTAAAGGTAAAGACTATTACTTATATTGTCAAAAAGGGGTAATGAGCCAGTTACAAGCGCTTATTCTTCACGAAGAAGGCTTTACCACTGTAAAAGTCTATCGTCGTTAATGGCTAAATATTTTAAAAGCGCGGATTTATTCCGCGCTTTTTTTTGCCAAAATTTCAGCAAGTAAAGCGTCGTTATACGGGGTCGCAAAATTATGTCGCTTGCCTTGCTCACTAATATAACCACAAATTGCCATGATCTCAGTTTGCCTATTATGCAAAACGTCTTGATGCATAGATGAGTAATTCTCTGCCGTTAAACTCATTACCTTGTAGGCGCGCTCGAGGGCATCAATAAGCTTAATATTAAGTTTAAGCGCGGTCGCAATATGGCACGCCTCTGTTAATAAATTAATAATTGAGCTATTAAACTGTGGCGCACGCAACTGGCCATTTTTTATATTGTACAGAGCGGTTAATGGATTTATGGCAATATTAACTAGTAGCTTTTCAAACCTAAGTTGCTCAATATTGTTGCTGACAATTAATTGCGGAATAGTGTGTAATTGCGCACTAAACTGTTGAAGATTTTGCATAGCTAGTTGATTACAGCCCCCTAATACACTTTGCCCGTTTCCGGTATGCTGCACAATATTAGGGTTTGATTTGAACCCAGCCATGCTGGTGGTTAAAAAGTACAACGACTGCTGCTGTGTTAACTGTGCATTTAATTGTTCAACATTACCCATGCCATTATGACTCAGTACAATATGGGTATTATTACCAAGATAAGGCTTTACTTGGGCATAGGCTTGTTGCACTGCAAACGCTTTAACAGTGAATAAAACAATGTCAAATTCAGGAGCTTGAGCTAATTGCTGTTGTGAGATAAAAGTGGCGTTGATTTTTTCAGACGCAGCGTTACTGTGGCTGTAAAAGCGAGTATTGACAGTGCCTTTTTTGGTAAGAACATAAACTGTGTGATATTTAGCTAAAAAATGGCTAAATAACAAGCCTATAGCACCATCACCAACAACAAGTATGTTAGCCATAACGCTTCTTTTTACGTAGTGTTAATAGGGCTTTAGCTAAAAAATAGCTTGCCGCACCAATAAAGTCGGCAACAAAATCGGCCAGTGATGCTTGTCTGTAAGGGAGGCTATCTTGCATAATTTCTATTGCGGCACCATAGCCGGCTAACAGCAATATTTGTGCATATAAAGGCAGTTTAAAGGCTTTATCCATAATAATGGCAAGTAAAAAGAAAATACCAAAATGCGCCACTTTATCTACATGCGGAAATAAGTTTGCAGCCCCTTTTACCTCTTTAGCAAATAAGAAGGTAAATGCGACAATACTAATTAAAAAAATAGCTTGGTAAACACGCCTCGTCACAAAAAATCCTAAAATCGTATAAAAAAGAAGCCTCAGTATATCAAACTAAATTAGTATCGCACCTGAACAAGATGCAGAAAAATGTAAAGATTTATCATTTTAACGTTATAATTGCCGCATAAAATTAAGATTAGCTAGTTAGGAGAACATCATGCCTTCATTTGATATTGTATCTGAAGTAGAAATGAACGAAGCACAAAACGCGGTTGATAATGCCAATCGTGAATTAGAGACACGATTTGATTTTAGAGGGGTCGATGCCTCAATTGAATTAAACGATAAAACAATTAAATTAAAAGCTGAAGCAGATGCTCAGGTTATGCAGTTGTTTGATATTTTAGCTGGAAAAGTTTCAAAGCGTGGAATGGATGTTGCGAGCCTAGAACTTCAAGAGATTTCTCGCGCAGGCAAAAATGTTTTTCGTAACGTTGCACTAAAGCAGGGTATCGAAAAAGATATGGCTAAAAAAGTAGTAAAAGCCATTAAAGATTCTAAAGTAAAAGTGCAAGCGGCTATTCAAGGTGAAGAAGTACGCGTAACGGGTAAAAAGCGTGATGACTTACAAGCTGCTATGCAAGTTGTACGCACTGCCGATTTAGGTCAGCCATTTCAGTTTAAAAACTTCCGCGATTAATTTATTGTTTCGAGCTAGGCACTACAGGCGCTTAGTTCAAAGCAACATGTATTTAGCCAAACACGCTATATTGTTTGGCTTTTTTATTTTTAAATCTATGATAATTATCGAGCATCGAGCACCGAACCCCAAACCCGATTTGTAGATGTTTAGACGTCCGTTGACATTTTTTAGTAAACAGATAACAATAGCTGCCTATTTTCAAGGTGCTTGCTAAACACTTCAACGGTGTGATTTTTTTAGTAGGATAATCGGGAAGTTGGTGCGTTTTCATTGATGAAGTCAATCCCAACACTGCCCCCGCAACGGTAAAGTTATGCTGTATTAAATTATGGTAACTGAGTCCGGAGACCGGCCTTGACGTAATCTTACTTACTAACATCTTTGCGGTGGGCAGAGATAGGGAACATCATGATAAATAAAACTGCATTGGGTGTGGCTATTTCGGCTGCGCTGTCTTTTTCTGCATCTGCAGAGCAAACAATTGAAAGAATAACCGTTACTGCAAATAAATTTGAACAACCTATAAATGATGTATTAGCAAGTGTGGCAGTTGTCGACCGCGCTGATATTGAAAAAGCGAATTACCGAGACTTACCTGCAATATTAAATACCATTGCTGGTATTGATATTGTCCGTAACGGCGGATTAGGTCAAAAAGCAGATATATTTGTTCGCGGTGCTAGCGCTAAATATGCCTTAGTATTGGTTGATGGCGTAAGAGTGAGCGATGCAAGCTCAGGTAGTGTATCGCTAACTAATATTCCAGTTAATAGTATCGAGCGTGTTGAAGTTATTAAAGGTGCCAGAGCAGCTATTTATGGCTCTGATGCGTTAGCCGGAGTAATTAATATCATTACCCGTAAAGCCTCAAATAATACGCTTTCGGCTACTTTGGGCAGTCATAGTTACAGTAATTATCAGCTTGCTGGTGGGCTTGCAAAAGAGGCGCTTAGCTTTAATTATAATCTAGGCTATGAAGAGACAGATGGTTTTGATGTTACTGGCAAAGACCCTGTGGCTGAATACACCAAAGATCACGATGATGATGGCTACAAAAATAAAAACATTGGCTTTAATTTAGCGTATGAACTGGCTGAACTAGGTAAGTTGAGCTTACAGTCTCAGTACAGTGAAGGTGAAGCGCAGTATGATAACGCATGGGGTAACGATGCCTACGATTTTGAAAACTATACCGCTAAGCTAGGCTGGAAAAAAGCCTCAGAAATATATACCCAAAGTACTTCATTGAGTGTATCGCAAGAAGAAAATACTCAAACTGGCACCGATGTTCAGCAAGTGTATAGCACAGAGCGTGTTGAGTTTGAATACCGAGGGCTTTATAGCCTAACGAAAGAGCTTGATTTATCAGGTGGTTTTAATTACTTGTCTGAGGATTTATCAAACTCGTCAGCAACGTCATCAGAAGAAAAACGCGATAACAACGCATTGTTTATAGGCGCGTTTTATAGTCATGAACAATGGTTAGCAAATGCGGTTATCAGAACCGATGATTATGACTTTCACGGCCGTGCCAATACTTACAGTACTGGGCTTGGATATAAAGCGAATCAGTATGTAACGGTACGTTTAAATCATGGCACCGCATTTAGGGCGCCGTCTTTAATTAATGCGTTTGTAACTAACAGCCCATACTATCTACCAAATAATAATATTAAGCCAGAGGAAGCCTTAAACAATGAGTTTGGTGTTACCCTAGAAACTCAATGGGGACGTTATGATATTGCTATTTTCGATAACCGTATCAATAATTTAATTAGTAATAATTATGATGCAGACTCAGGTAAATATATTGCAACTAACATAGATAAAGTATCTATGCAGGGGATAGAATTATCGGCTGAGTTTTCAGCGTTAGGCTTTGAACACTCTGTTAATGTTAGTTTTTTAGATGCTACAGATGAAAAGACGAATACAGATTTACCACGCAGGCCTTCAGAGTCGTTTAATTATCAACTCGCTAAGTCATGGGGCGATTTTGATGCTAGTTTAGATATGCAGTATCGTTCATCGCGTCCATCAATTGCGTATTATGATTCTGAACTCGCTGACTATACGGTATTTAATTTAGCAGCCAATTACCAGTTGCTCGATAATTTGTCGTTAGCTGCTCGAATAGAAAATATTACTGATAAGGAATATTTTACTGCAGCAACAGGGTTTGCTGCCAGTGGTGAGCTATTAGGTTATAACAGCGCAGGAAGAACTTTCTTTGTGGGGGCAAATTATCAGTTTTAATTATCACTTTTAGTTGCCGAAAAACAAATAGCCCAGCAAATTGCTGGGCTATTTGGTTATAGCTTTAAAGCACTTTATTCACTTAAAAACTCGCTAAATTCGGTTTCAAACTTGTGCAACTTAGGCGCAATTAAAATACTACAGTAGCCTTGTTCTGGGTTTTCATTGTAATAGTCTTGATGAAAACTTTCAGCAGGGTAAAAAGTGGTTGCTGGGCTTACCTCTGTTACTATAGGCTCGCTAACATGAGTTTGCAGCTCTGCAATAACGGCCTGTGTTTGCAATTGTTGTTGCTGATCATGGTAATACACAACGCTGCGGTATTGAGTACCTATATCGTTACCTTGGCGATTTAACTGGGTGGCATCATGCAAGGTAAAAAACATTGCGAGTAAGGTTTCAAAGCTTATCACACTAGAATCAAATTCAACCTTAACCACTTCGGCATGCCCGCTATTGCCTGTGCAAATGGCTTTGTAGGTTGGGTTATCAGTATGTCCACCCGTGTAACCAGAACAAACACTGAGTACCCCTCTAACACGCCTAAATGCCGCATCAATACACCAAAAACAGCCGCCGCCTAGTGTTGCTACCTGTGTGGTCGAACTCATAAGTACTTCCTCAATTATATGGTTATATGCACCAAAATAGCGCCGTAACAGCTAATTACGACGCTCAGAGTGACTTAGATCTCTTTAAGTGGTTTTTCAGCTGCTTGTTTATCTAGCTTTTGCTGTAAAAACTCTGGTGATTGTGTATTTCGCGCTAGTGCGTAATAGGCAGCTGGCACCACAAACAGAGTCAGTATGGTGGCAACCGTTACGCCGGTAAATACCACCACACCAATTACCATTCTACTTTCTGAGCCAGGCCCTGAGGCGAGTACCAAAGGTACTGCACTCATAACTGTGGTTAGGGAGGTCATTATAATAGGACGTAAACGCTGGGTAGCGGCTTGTAAAATAGCTTCACTAAATTCCAACCCTTTATCACGTAACTGATTGGTAAATTCAACAATCAGAATACCGTTTTTAGCGCTTAACCCGATAAGCATCACAATACCAATTTGGCTGTATATATTAAGTGTTAAGCCCATACTCCACAGGCCAAACATAGCACCCATTAGCCCAAGTGGAACGGTGAGCATAATAACAAGCGGATGCATAAAGCTTTCAAACTGAGCAGCGAGCACTAAAAAGGTCACGGTCAATGCTAGCACAAACACATAGGTCATGGCTGAGGCACCTTCATAAAACAATTGTGACTCACCTTTGTAATCAATGGCGCCATCAATGTCATTTTCTTCTGCGGCAACATTGTTTAAAAAGTTTAGTGCTTGTTCTAGCGTATAGCCATCAGCTAAGTTGGCACTTAGAGTAATTGCACGCATACGGTTATAGCGATTTAAACGCGAGGCGGTGGCTTCTTCTTTCAAGCTTATAAGGCTGTCGAGTGGCACCAATTCATTGCTGCGAGATTTAAGGTAAATATTTGAAATATCAGTAGGGTTTGCAAAGTCTTCTTTAGTTCCCTTTAAAATTACATCGTACTCTTCACCGCGGTCAATAAAAGTGGTTACACGGCGTTGGCCAAGCATGGTTTCAAGTGTACGACCCACATCTGAGACTGATACGCCTAAATCAGCGGCTTTATTTTTATCAATACTGACTAAAAACTGTGGGAAGGTTTCTTTATAATCATGATCAATGCGCACTAACCCAGGGTTTTTCTCTGCACGTTTAATAATTCTATCGCGCCAATCAGCTAGCTGAGCATAATCATTACCTTGTAAAACAAACTCTATCGGTCGCGATGAACCACCACCGCCAATACCACGGCGCATAATTGCAAAAGCACGTACATCGGTGACCTCTTGCATTTTACCGCTTATTTCATCCATGACTTCCCAGGTTGAGCGTTTGCGTTTATCCCAATCCGCCATACCAACAATGGCTACACCACCACTGCCACCCCAACCTGGAACTCGCACTAAAACTCGGCTTAGTTCGCCAGATTCAGAGTAAGGCATTAAGCGTTCTTCTATCTTTGCCATATTAGCGGCATTATTCTCATAGCTAGCCCCTTCAGGGCCATTCATAAGTACAAAAAAGGTACCACGGTCTTCTTTAGGGGTAAGTTCAGACGGTATTTGTAAAAATAATGAATAACTAACAAACCCAGCTAAAACTAAGCTCAGCATTAAGCCCCATTTTCGGGTCATGTTTGACGCTAAAGCGTTACGGTATCCATTTTCTAATTTAGTAAAAAAGCGATCCATTGCTTGGCTAAATTTACTTTCTTTTTCAGAGGCCTTTAAAACCTTTGAACACAATGCCGGAGAGAGTGTTAATGCAGTAATACTGGAGAAGAACACGGCGGCACTTACTGCCATTGCAAATTCTGTAAATAGTGCGCCTATTCGTCCTTCCATAAACACCAATGGTACAAACACAGAGATCAGCACTAGGGTGGTGGCTATAATTGCAAAGCCTACCTCACGGGCGCCGCGATAAGCTGCCAATAAAGGCGGCTCCCCAAGTTCTATGCGGCGGTGAATATTCTCTAGCATTACGATGGCATCATCTACTACTAAACCTATTGCTAATACTAGTGCTAGTAGAGTTAATAAGTTAATTGAATAACCCATTGCTAATAAAAACATAAAACTACCGACTAGGGCGACCGGTACGGTGACCGCAGGAATAAGTGTGGCGCGAATATTACCTAAAAATATAAAGATAATAAGCACTACTAAGCCCATAGAAATTGCTAAAGTTTTATAAACCTCATTAATTGATTCTTTGATAAATACTGAAGAGTCGTAACTGTCTTCGATAGTGGTGCCTTCTGGTAGGTTACGCTTAATCTTTTCCAGTTCACTGCGGGCATTATCAACTACTGTAAGAGTATTTGCTTTGGCTTGTTTAACAATACCCATACCAATCATATTACGGCCATTTCCGCGAAATAAGCTTTCATCATCGGCGGCTTCTAATTTTACGTCAGCCACTTCGCCTAGACGTACTAAATAACCATCTTCGCCTCGCTTAATGACAAGGTTTTGAAAATCACGTTGGTTTTTATAGCTGCGTGCAGTGCGCACAGTAAAATCACGGTCTACCGATTCAATTTCACCCGCCGGAAGCTCTACATTTTCACTGCGTAGCGTTTGCTCTATATCACTAGAGGTAATGCCACGAGCTGCCATCGCTTGGCGGTTAAGCCATACTTTCATGGCATACTTTCGCTCTCCCCCAATACGCACATTTGATACACCATCAACAACGGCTAAACGGTCGACAATAAAACGCTGTGCATAATCAGAAAGTTGCAATGAATCCATGGTTTCACTGTTAAGTACAAACCACGCGATAGGGCTTTCGTCACTATTTGATTTTGATACTTCAGGAGGACGTACTTGCTCTGGTAGGCTGTCTAATGCCCGTGCAACACGTTCTCGTACATCGTTAGAGGCATCGTCTATATCGCGGTTAATATTAAACTCAATGGTAATGTTTGAGCGGCCATTACGACTCGATGAGTTAATACTTTTAATACCCTCAATCCCCGAAATACGGTTCTCGATAACTTGGGTTATTTTTGTTTCAATAATTTCAGCAGATGCACCGGTATATTCAGTACTAATATTTACAATCGGTGTTTCAATATCTGGATACTCACGCAAAGGCAGCATACTAAAAGCAACTAAGCCAAAAGTGAGTAACAGTAAGTTAATAACAATCGCAAAAACGGGGCGTTTGACGCTAGTATCGGTAATTTTCACGTGTTACCCCTTAACGCTTACTTTGCTACCAGAGCGGATTTTGATTATTCCCTCGGTAACAATCTGCTGGCCGTTCTTTAACCCCTTGTCTATTGCAACCCAGCCATTGTTTCTACTTGCAACATGTACCTCTATGCGATTAGCTATGCCATCTTCAATTTGAAAAACATAATGTTTATCTTGCAGAGGAATAATTGCTTTTTCAGGCACCATTAGCGCTTGATTGCTGCTTAGCTCTAGTGCAGTTTTAAGTAGCATACCAGGGCGAAGTAAACCCGATTTATTAGCAAAACTGGCTGTTACTTCTACACTGCGAGTGATTGAATCAATACGTGAGCTTATATGGGTTACTTTACCGGTGAATGTTTGATCAGGGTAAGCATCGTTTTGAGTGCGAACAGTCATTCCGTTTTTCAGTTGAGCTAAATACTTTTCAGGCACTTTAAAATCAACTTTTATGATACTGATATCATCTAAGGTTGTAATTATCGTGCTGTTACTAATATAAGCGCCTACCGATATTTCGCGTTTACCCAGTAACCCAGAAAAAGGCGCGGTAATAGCCATTTCATTGAGTTTAGTTTTGGCACTTTCAAGTTGAGCTTCGCTGGCATCAACACGGGCTAGCTGTTCTTCAAGTAACGACTTGGCAGTCGCTTGTGAGCGAGAAAGTTCGGTAAGCCTAGCTAATTGGCGTTTTTCTTCTTGTAAATTAATGCTAAGTTCTTTTACTGCAAATTGTTCTTGTTGGTTTTGCAGTTGCACTAATTTTTGTCCTTTGCTGACCAAGTCGCCGTCTTCAAAGTAAATGCTGGTGACATAATCGTTTTGTGCGCTTTTAATGTAAATAGCCTGATTAGCACGGGCACTGCCAATGGCTTCAATCATAATGGCATTTTCTTGCGACTCGACAGTGTGCGCAGAGACTTGTGTTGTCATTGCCGAGTAATCAGCTTGCTCGCCCTGTGATGCGGGCAAATATAAATAAACGCTAAAAATTATTAGTACCGAAATAATAAATGGAAATAGGGCTTTGCCGGATTGTTTAGAGTGCATTGTTTTCATACCTGAAAATAGATTATAAGTATTGTACGAAATCAGGACAAAAAAAGGCGGTTATGTATCTCATTAATTTGTGCGTTAGGCGTAAAAATAACTGATACTTAGTCATTGCGCATATTTAACAGTAATAATAGGAGTTAATTGATGAACTTCAAAACATCATGCAAACGCTGTTTAACACTGAGAAAGTTAGTATTGTGGGCTATTATTATGTTTATATTTTATATGGCGTTTTTTCAGTATGGCTAATATAAAAAAACACACACTCAAATACCGAGCGCAAGGCGCTAAAAATGGGATTGAAATACTGGTCGTAGGTAGCATTGGTTTAATCTTCATCATGCTATTTAATTTATTGCGTCCAGGTGAAATCAGTATTATTGAAATTTTTTTAGTAAGTTTATGTATTGCAGCAATTTTAATTGGATTTTTTAAAACACAAGAACCTTTTTATAGTATTATTTTAACTGAGCAGCAATTAACATATCAGCATAAGTACGGGCAATGGGATTTACACCAAGAAAATCTCCACCATTGCGGTATTCCTAAAGTTGATAACGGTATCGATCATCTTGAGCTTAACGCGATTGGTATTAAGTTAAATGATATAGATACATTTTTAGCTGCTTTAGCACCAAGAATTGCGGGTAAATTACTAATAGAACAGCGGCACTTATTTATGCAAGTTGTTCAAAAAAATTGCAAAAATGGGCATTGCCCATCAGAATGGTTAGTTGAAGATAATAAATTTAGGTCAAAAAAAGGAATTGACTATAATGGGCTTATAGCGATGTTTGCTAATAGGGCTAAGCATCTTCAGCTTTTAACAGGGTATGACTTACTGTTACCTGCCAGTGTAATAGAAAGTGATATTTGGGAATTTTGCGCAAATTTAAATAAATGGAAGCGTGATCCCTCTCAGTTTATCAAGTCGCAGTGTGAATAATAATATAAGTACTCACTGCGGGATTAGGAATAACTATGAGCCAAGACAGATCTTTTATTAAAAGTGGTCGAAACACCATAATTCATAAAGATAGAAAACTAGATTTAGTGATTGTTAATGGTGAGGAACATCCTCGAATTAAAGTAACAGCGAATGGTCTAGAACCATTTAAAGAAGAGCTGCCAAAAAACCGCCGTGATGCAAAAGAGCGCTACTTAGATATGGTTTATATCGCAAGTCCAGATGTATTTAGCGAGGAAAAACAGTTGTTGTTTATTCAATCCTTAGATGGCCGCGAATATAAAGTAGATTACAGTAAAGTTGGCACTAAATTATTTGTTCGTATTCATCAAGATAGCTATTTATAACTCATAATGGCACTTTTTTTGCTTCACAGTCTTATTAGATAATTATAAGACACAAAGGTGCTTAGTATGAAAGCAATTTCGTTAATACCACTTATGGCATGCTTGCTTTTGGCTGCATGTGGAGGGGGAGGCGGTGCTGATAACAGTGATATTAAAACGTCAGTATTTGCAGGTAACGATCTCCAAGTTGTAGAAAAATCAGAGTTTACTATTTCTGCAAAAGGCTCTCCTGCAGATGGTACTTTTACTTGGCAGCGTGTAAGCGGTCCCCTTATAGATGTGTTTCCGCTTGAAGGGGCTGAACAAACCATCACTGCACCGGATGTAAAATCTGATAGTGAATTGGTCTTAAGAGTAAGCTATCAAACGCCAGATGGTAGTTTAGTGAATGACGACTTGAGTGTTTTCATTGCCTCTAATAATCAGCTTCCTCTTGCTGTTGTTACTCAAGTTGCTCCTGCAAACTTACCCTCAGTTTATAAAGATACTGTAACCCTTAGTGGTTTAACCTCCGCAGACCCCGATGAAAATGGCGAAATTAGTAGTTACTTGTGGCAATTATTATCTGGGCCTGATTTAACAATTGATAGCTATACCAATCCAACGCTTAGTTTTCCTCATCCATTATTAGAAAATAACACCAACTTAAAATGGCAACTCACCGTAACTGATGATGAGGGCGGAGTATCTGCATCACAATTTGATATGACCCTTAATAAAACAGCCCAAGTGATTATTGCCGATGCGGGTGCAGACCAAACAGTAGAAGAGTTTGATAAGGTTATTTTAGATGCGACGGCAAGCGAAGCGGCAACTCAGACTTACCAATGTAAGTGGCAACAACTTACCGGAAATACCGAAGATCTTCTTGAATCACAGTCATGTACTGCCAGCTTTTTTGCCTCTGATATTGATTTAAATGCAACCCTTAGCTTTGAAGTACAAGTTATGGACTTAAAAGGGCGCACCGACACAGATACCGTATTTATTGATGTAACACCTAAAGCGCTTGGGTTAATAAACGATACCGGAGTAGGTGAGTGTTATAATAATACTCAACGTATTAATTGTAATAATGATGAGTTTCCAGCTCAAGATGCTGATCTTGGGCGTGATAGTTTTGCCAATCGTTTAGGTAAAGTGGGTAAAGGGAATTTGGCTTTTGATTACACAAAACTTAATGAGTTTGCCGATGAGCTTCTTGATGATGCGCAAAACTTTAGCTGTATTCGCGATAATACTACCGGCCTAGTCTGGGAAGTGAAAAGTCCTTATTCCGGTGTGTTACCAAATACCTCACTGCGTGATGGACAAAACCGCTATATTTGGCAAGGATCTGTCAATAGTGGCGATGTAACGGGTAGTGCTAATACTACGTGCCCGAGCGATACTGACTGTGGATTACAAATCTATATTGATGAGGTTAACGCGCTTGATTTTTGTGGCGGCAGTAATTGGCGTTTACCTACTTATACTGAGCTGTTAGGTTTAATCGACTACGGTAAACAAGGGCAAAATGTATTGATAGATACTGCATTTTTTCCTAATACACCATCGACTAATAGTGTCGGGCATTTACGCTACTGGACCTCACAGACCGCGGTTGATGGTGCCAGTTTATCTCAGGCTTACACTATCGATATGATGGATGGCAACGATTTAGCCTATCCAAAAGATAATACCGCTTACGTGCGCTTAGTTAGAAATCGTTAAGGTGATTATTATGAAATTAATTAAAGTCTCTATGTTATTAGCCTTGGGGTTGAGCCAGTCACTTGCAGCGCAGCAGTGTTATGAAGAGGTAGCGACTAGCGATGATACCGACCGATTTGTGATTAATATTGATGGCACTGTGTCAGATACTAAAACAGGGCTAATGTGGCAGCGCTGTAATTATGGTCAAGTTTATAATAGCGAAACAACTAGCTGCGATGGTGATACTCAACCATTAAATTGGCAAGCTTCACTCAAAGGGGCATTTAACGACACTTCGGCAGGTTATAACGACTGGCAAGTACCAAGTATTAAAGAGTTAGCCAGTATAGTTGATCACCGCTGTACCGATCCAAGTATTAATGCGGGTATTTTTTTAGCAACGCAGTCGCAAAATTATTGGTCTAATACCTCGGGTATTAGCAATATAAATTCGGCATGGGTTTATCAATTTTCCAGTGGTTTAAATAGCTTACATGCTAAAACAAGTAACGTATATTTACGCCTAGTACGCTATGAGAAGTAGTTAATTAATGTATTAGCGAATCTAAAAATGCGCTTTTATTTACGGTTAGCCTTTTTATTTACACTATTTTAATAATAAAGCCTGGTTGTAGTTGTCACCCAGGCTATTTTTTTGCCATTATAGGCCGTGAATTAACGACCAAGGACTATAAAGGTGTATTTAAGCTATTTTGGTTTACAAGAAAAGCCATTCTCAATTTCGCCTAATCCCCACTACTTATTTTTAAGTGAACGCCACAAAGAAGCATTAGCACACCTTACCTATGGGTTAGGTGAAGACGGCGGCTTTGTGCTGTTAACAGGTGAAGTGGGTACGGGTAAAACCACAATAACACGTAGTATGTTAGAGCGACTGCCTGAAAATACCCAAGTAGCCATGATCCATAATCCTGCGTTATCAGAGCTTGAACTGTTAGCCAGTATTTGCGATGAATTACAAATAACGTACGACGCCAAAAATGCAACGCTGAAAAGTCTAACGGATGTCATTAAAAAGCATCTTGAGTTTAATAATAAAGCGGGGGGGCATACTATTTTGATTATTGATGAAGCACAGTTACTTGCCCCTGATGTGCTAGAACAACTTCGCTTATTAACCAATATTGAAACGGATCATAAAAAGTTATTACAAATAGTATTAGTAGGGCAGCCTGAGTTACAGGTACTTCTAAAGCGAAATGAGTTAAGG
Organism: Pseudoalteromonas sp. S1608; assembly: GCF_005887265.1. GTDB lineage: Bacteria > Pseudomonadota > Gammaproteobacteria > Enterobacterales > Alteromonadaceae > Pseudoalteromonas > Pseudoalteromonas undina. The sequence goes on along the minus strand of NZ_PNDK01000042.1, from coordinate 7,215 downwards.
CAACTGGCACAGCGTATTACTGCCAGATATCACTTGTTAGCACTAACACCAGGGCAAACCATTGCTTATATTCAACATCGGCTGCATATTGCAGGTTGTGACAAGAAAATATTTTCAATGGAAGCAATGCAAATGGTGCATCAGCTCACAGGCGGTGTGCCACGATTAATGAATCTGGTGTGTGAACGCGCATTAGTAGGGGCATTTTCGAAACAACAAGAAATTGTTGGCAGTGATATTGTTAAGCAAGCGGCGAGTGAATCTTTACCTATCGACTTTATTGTTACAAATAATAAAGTGAGTAAAACAGGTTCGATTTGGCCTTATAGCGCTGCTGCGTTAATGCTTTTTGGTGCAGGAATTGGCCTGTCTTTTATTTTTTAGTTAGGTGATTCATGTCTTATTTATTAGATGCGTTAAAGCAGTCAAAGCACGATACTATGAGCGCTGAGCAATATGACTTGCAAGCGCAACAATTAAAACAACAACGCCAGTTGATGACCTATCGTCGAATTAGTTTTTTACTCGCAGGAAGTTTATTGGCAACGGGTATATTGGCCAGTGGCTTCTTTGTCGGCAAGTGGGCGCAACAAGAAAATGTAACCGTTAAAAATGAGCCTGTTCAAAATGACCTTAGTCAAAAAGAGTCAGGGGTTGTAGAAAAACCAACAAGCGCAGAAGAGGTACAAAGAACGGTTGCTCAAACAGTAACAACCCCTCAAGTGCCCATTGTAACAGCTGCGCCTAACAATTCTGTGCCGCTGGCAGGGCAGTTGGTTTATGTACAAACCCCAACGGGTGTGCAGCAAATGTTGCTGACGCCACAAGGACAATATTTACCTATGAGCGTTAATCAAGCGTCTCAAGGGCAAACGCAAAATTTCTCGACGCAGAATAACGCTTCATCTAGTTTTCAATCACCGATCAGCCAACCGCAAAGTGTACCAACTCAACCGGCGAAAAGAACAATCACTGCAGATGAGTTGAGTAAATACAAGGTGTTAGGTAAACCACTTAACCAAAATGTGCCTGCGCAGCCAGAGTCAAATGATGAACTCGATACGGTTCCCGACACGCTGAAAAATGCGTTTGCGCAAGCCGTTAATAGCACAGAAACAACAGCCGACTATGAAGTAACTCAAGGCTCTCGCCTTTCATCACGAGTACAGCCTGTTGAGCTACTTCCTGATGGCTTACAAAGTATGTTACCAAGCATTAAATATCAGGCGCACATTTATTCTTCAGCGGCGGATAAACGCTGGATAAAGCTCAATGGCAGAGAGCTATATGAAGGGGAGTCTATTGGTGCGTTGAAGGTGTTAGAAATAGCGCCAGATCAGAGCGTACTTGATTTTGACGGTTATGAATTTAGCTTAAAAGCCCTGCAAGATTGGCCACAATAGTGGCCAACTAACTAAAGATAGAGTGCTTATAAAAGCCTTCTAAATCTATATTATACTCTTTGGGTTTTATTGCTGACTCAAGCGTGTCCTGCGTTCTTTTATTTGATAAGTCAACGTCTTGAACTTCAGTGTAACGCCCATGCTTTGCATTAAAAAACGTTTTTACTACTGGCTTTAATGGTGTTGCAGGGTTGCTTTGAGTAACGAGTCCCACCTTTTGACTAGAAAGTTTTACCAGTGTGCCCACAGGGTGAATACCAATGCACTGAATAAACTTATTAAGTAGCACTCCATCAAAGCTATCTGGGCAGCCTTGCTTTAAAATTTTAAATGCTCTAATTGGCTCCATGCCTGCTTTATAAACCCGTTCAGCGGTTAATGCATCATAAACATCAACAATAGACGCCATGCGAACGTACTGGCTTATTTCATCGCCTTTTTTACCAAAGGGGTAGCCTTTGCCATCTAAGCGCTCGTGATGCATACCAGCAATATCTACGGCAATCCCCGTTAATCCTGCGTCTTCTAGTATTTCTTTGCTAAAGAGCGCATGATTTTGCATCACTTTGAATTCTTCGTCACTGTAGCGGCCTGGTTTGTTGAGAATAGCATCAGGGATTTTTATTTTTCCCATATCATGCAAAAGGGCGCCGGTGGCAAGTTCTTCAATGATCGATTTTTCAATACCGAGATGTTTAGCAAAAATACTCATCAAAATAGACACATTTATCGAGTGCTCTAACAGGTAGGCATCTTTTTGGCGCATTTGCGTGATGCACGCCAGCGCATCTTGATTTCTAAATACGGAGTCAATAAACCCACTAGCCAGTTCTTTAAAAGGCGCAACATCAACAGTACGCCCATTCTCTATATCGCCAAACGCTTTGGTTTGCAGGTTTTTTGCTTCATCGTAAAGCTTTTTAGCTTTACTCATTTCTTGCTCAGCACTGTGGGTAATTAACCAAGGATCGCGTTTTTTGACTTCGTGCTGAGTAGGTAAGGTTGTTTGTGTTTCAGGTTCTTCAGAGGCGAGCATTTTATCAGGGTCGATTTCAACCTCTAAAATTCCTGATTTTATTAATTTATCAATTCCACTTTGAGTTTTAACCCAGCCTTGGTTTTTTATTCTAATGCTACCAGTTTGTTTAACAACTTTTTGTACAAACATACCAGGCTTAAGCTGTGAAGTTGGAATGGTTTTCAAAGTGAACTCTTATTAACAAGTATGATTAGAGAAAGTAACAAATAAATTCACATTTAGAAATAAAAAAGGCATCAATTTGATGCCTTTTTAATTAAATAATGATTATTTTCTATTCATCATCTTCAACAAGGGTCATCAAGGAGGTGTTACCGCCTGATGCCGTCGTGTCTATACTGATTGTTTTTTCAGTAATTAAGCGCTTAATTAGCGTGTCGTAATACTCAGAGCTGATCACTGGCAGTATAGCGCCTTTACGTTGTGCAAGCTGTTGGCTGAAGTAGCCTAAGCGAGAAGAACGTGCAGCAACTACCGCTCCGGCTAGGTGAGGGTGCGCTAATATCGCTTGTAACTGATTTGGTTTAGCTACTTGGAAAACACCTTCTGCAACGCCGGTTGCAATAAACTTATCTCTAAAAGCAACCGCTTCATCATAAAATATTTCAGATGCTACTGTTATTACCGTGTTACCAGCAGCAAGCGCGGTAATAATCGATAGTGCCCAAAAGTTAAATGAGGTGCTCTTATCTGCGTAACATACTACACAGCCGCGTGCTTCAAGGTGAAGTGTATTCGATTCACCCGTTGGCCCTGGCAATGTAGTATATTTACGCATGTGCTTTTCTAAGCGGTTTAACTGAGCACGTGCATCGGCAAGTGTTAACGCTAAATCGTCTGCAAGGTCATCAATAATTTCAACGGTTGCTACTTTCGCTAATAACTGACGCACCGCAGAAACACGGTCATTCAGTGGTGTTGCACGCCAAATTTTTTCATCGCGCATAGAGTTAACCATTAGCTTTTCTACTTGCTCATTTGCGCCACTGTAGTGGTGTAAATCAAGCTCGTCTGGCGTTAGGTTAGTCATTTGTACGTTATCTGGTGATGCTTTTTCTTTGATTAAGCGTTGTAGGTAGTTTGGTCCACCGGCTTTAGGGCCAGTACCTGATAGTCCACGGCCGCCAAAGGGTTGCACGCCAACAATCGCACCAATCATATTACGGTTTACGTAAACATTACCTGCGCGCGACATTTTAGCTAAGTGTTCACAGCGCTCTTCAATACGAGAATGAATACCCATTGTTAAGCCGTAACCGGTGTTGTTAATTTGGTCGACAACACTATCAAGCTCACTTGCTTTAAAGCGGATCACGTGTACACACGGGCCAAATACTTCACGCTTTAATACCGATAAGTCTTTGATTTCGTATAAACGTGGGGCAAAGAAAAACGCACCGTTTTCGCTGTTATCAGGAATTTTACACTCATAGTGAAGTGTTGCATTACCCTTTAGGTATTCAACATGGTCGTTGAGTGTTTTCAGCGCTTTTTCATCAATTACAGGGCCTACGTCTGTAGAGAGTAATGATGGGTCGCCAATGTGTAATTCAGCAAGCGCGCCCTTGAGCATGTCGATAATGCCATCAGCAACATCTTCTTGAATAAAGAGTACGCGTAATGCAGAACAACGTTGACCTGCACTTTGGAAACCAGAACTGATTACATCATCAACAACTTGCTCAGGCAGCGCTGTTGAGTCAACAATCATACAGTTTTGGCCGCCAGTTTCTGCAATTAAAGGCACCTGAATATCGTTACGTGCCGCTAATGTTTGCGAAATAAGCGTGCCCGTTTCAGTTGAACCTGTAAACATAACTGCTTGAATGCGCTCATCTGGCACAATAGTTTTACCTACTTCGCTACCGCGAGCAACCACAGGCTGTACAACGTGCTCAGGTAAACCAACAGAAAGCATTAATTCAATAGCGCGTAGAGCAATTAAGCTCGTCTGTTCTGCAGGTTTTGCAATTACTGTGTTACCCGTAACGATAGCAGCTGCAACTTGACCTAAGAAAATAGCGAGTGGGAAGTTCCATGGGCTAATACATAAAATCACACCACGAGCTTCAAAGCGCTCATCTTGAGCAAGCTCTTCAGCACGGGCTGCGTAGTAACGACAAAAATCAACCGCTTCGCGTACTTCATCAATACCATCTTGTGCCACTTTACCTGCTTCTTTAATACAGATAGCAACAAGCTCATCATGATGACGCTCTAAAATATCAGCAACGCGACGCAATAGATTAGCACGCTCTTTTACTGGTGTTTGTGACCATGATTCAAAAGCGGTTTCAGCATTGGCTAGCAACACTTTCATTTCATCGCTATTTTGTAATTTTACGTGGCCAATAATTTCTTTATGGTTTGCTGGATTTTTAACTGCCAGCGCGCCTTCTGGTACTTGGCTTTCTTCAATTAAGTGCTCTTCAAACCAAGTGTCTAAATTTTCTTTAAACGGGGTGATCACGTTAATATCAGTTAAATCCATACCTTTTGAGTTGGCACGTTCTTCACCGTATAAATCAATTGGCATTTTTATTTGCGTGTTGTATTTATTACGTAAACCTTGCAGCGTTTCAACAGGATCTGGTAATAATGCTTCAACCGGTTGAGTGGTATCTACAATGGCATTTACAAAAGATGAGTTAGCACCATTTTCTAGTAAACGACGAACAAGGTAAGCAAGTAAGTCTTCGTGCTGGCCTACTGGTGCGTATACACGACACTGGATTTTTTCTGCATTAACGATTTGATCAAATAAAGATTCGCCCATACCGTGTAGACGTTGGAATTCAAAACCTTGGTTATCACCTTTAGCTACTTCTAAAATAGTTGCAGCAGTGTAGGCGTTGTGTGTTGCAAATTGCGGGTAAAGTACATCTCGTGCTTCAAGCATTTTAATCGCACATGCTTTGTATGACACATCAGTGGTTGCTTTACGGGTAAATACCGGGAAGAAGTCTAAACCATCTTGTTGTGTGGTTTTGATTTCGGTATCCCAGTATGCGCCTTTTACTAAACGCACCATCATTTTACGACCCACACGGGTTGCTAGGTCTGTTAGCCATTCAATAACAAAAATAGCGCGCTTTTGATACGCCTGAACCGCTAAGCCAAAACCTTGCCAATCGCCAAGGTCTTCATCGCTAAATACCGCTTCAATAACATCAAGAGAAATATCTAAACGGTCAGCTTCTTCAGCATCAACAGTAAACCCGATGTCGTATTTTTTAGCGGCAAGTGCAAGTTCTTTTAGTTTTGGAACGATTTCTTCCATCACGCGTTCTTTATGAGTAAATTCATAACGCGGATGAATAGCTGATAACTTTACAGAAATGCCCGGGCTTTTTATTGGACCACGGCCATTTGCTGCTTTACCAATAGAATGAATTGCATTCATGTAGCTGTCGAAGTAGCGCTTAGCATCTTTCATTGTGCGAGCGCCTTCGCCTAGCATATCGTAAGAATATACATAGCCTTTTTTCTCTGTATCGGCTGCACGTTCAATGGCCTCGTCAATAGTGCGGCCCATTACGAACTGTTTACCCATAATTTTCATGGCAAAGTTCACAGACTTACGAATAACAGGCTCACCTAAACGACCAATGGTTTTTTTGAGCATACCAAATTGTTGCTCTTTCGTTTTGTCGTTATAGTTAACCATTTTACCGGTTACTAATAATCCCCAAGACGAAGCATTAACGAATAAAGAATCACTACTGCCTAAGTGAGAGCTCCAATCGCCATTTGCTAATTTATCACGTATTAATGTTTCTTGAGTTGCTTTATCAGGAACGCGAAGCAATGCTTCGGCTAAACACATTAATACCACACCCTCTTCACTCGATAGTGAAAATTCATTTAATAGCGCATCAACACCGCTTTGACCATCTTGGTCTTTACGAATGTTTAATACTATTTGGCGAGCTCTTTCCCATGCACGGCTTCGTGCTTTAACACCGACTTCTGCAAGTGGTAAAATGTGATCAATAACCGCATTTTCATCAATACGGTAAAAGTCACGGATCTTTTGTCTGATCGGACAAGTCGTTGTTAAATCGCCATTGAATAACATAAGCAACCCTCAGGAGTGTTAAGACTTAGGATAATTGTTAATTACCGCTAAATGTTGTTGGTGTAAAGCGTGCATTCTAATTAAAATCCAGCAGAATATGCTGGTTAATTTCGCCGTTTTACGATAATTTACAGGGCATATTATTAACTTATCCATATAAAATACTGATATGACTAATCCGAATAGATTACGCCTGCTTGATCGTATCGATATATCAATTTTAGACGTTTTGCAGCGCAATGGTAGAATTTCAAATGTTAACCTCGCAAAGCAGGTGAATTTAAGCCCCAGTCCCTGTTTAGATAGGGTTAAACGTTTAGAGCAAGAGGGCTATATTGAGGGGTATTTCGCTAAATTAAGTGAGGAAAAACTTAATCAAAGCCTAGTGGCCCATGTGCAGGTATCATTAGTTACTTCAAATACAGCCGTATTTAAAGTATTTCGTGAACACATTCTTAAAATTAAGCAGGTTGTTGAGTGTGATATGGTAGCGGGTGGTTATGACTATTTATTAAAAATTCGCGTTTCCAACATGGATGAATACAGAGAAGTATTAGGTGATTTGGTTGATATTCCGGGAGTGGGCACACACCACACTTACATGGTAATAGAAAAAATCAAACAAGACCCTGGGCTTCGTTTAGATATATAACGTAGATATTCTTTTAAGAAAAAATACAGCAGGCATAAAAAAA